>JBEGUT010000053.1:0-12415 GCA_041178745.1 Planctomycetota bacterium
CTTCCGCAGTGGTAGTGCAGCTATTGTCAACCTCGGTATCGATCGCATAGGGAGCCATCCCCTAACGGTTACGCACGAAATTTGCCGTTACAATCTCATGAGAACCTGAGTTACGTTCCAACGCCCATTTGCAACAAATAAGCCAGAGTGCGGACATTGGTAACGAAGCAACTATTCCCACAACAACAGGTTCGAATCGATAGATTTCATTGCGTCCTGCAATCCATAAACTTATCGCAGTCATGACGAAAAAACCGTTGGGTGGACCGAAAAGCAAGGCAAATCTTTTACAGCCCCGAAAAGGTAGCAGGATCACCATGGCCAATGTTGCGCCGAACATCGCGAGGGAAACTTTACTGAAGAACCACATAACTCGAGCTGTATTTGGCCACCAGCTGCTATTCATTTGGTCGCGAACCGATGGTCTACCGTCACGCCAGTCACGCATGAACCTCGGACCAAAGCTTGGTTGATTATCTTCACGAACCGATTTAAGACGCTCAGAACCGAATTGCCAAGCATCCACGGTTGGCAGCATAACGAGCAAGAAGAACAAAGTGTAGCCAATACCGGTACGAATGGAGCCTTTTCCTAGCTCTCCAGAGATGGTGCGTTTCTGCATTAAAGGCGATTCCATAATGGTTTGGGGTCCATTCGAACATTAGAGATTGTTTCAATGCTGAACTCAATCGAAAAAAGCAAATCCCTTGTCTCATCACGAAGTCGAATCCGATCACATTCTTTGCTCTTTTGATTTTTCCAGATGGGATTTTAATTGAACCTAAAGCATCTTCAGGGTGTGATGAGGATTAAGTGGGTTGAATCTAAGTGATTATCCTGCAAGTCATATCCTTCGTAACAGAATACTCAGAACGTATCTCCTCGAGCCCCACTCAATAGGAATCAATTAAAAAACAAATCCAGATGAACTGTGGCTCGCGCAGAGGTAATTTTGTTCCATTGGCATATCGCATTTTCTCAGCGTCAAAATTTTGGCCAATTGAGATACTGGAGTGAGTATGGGGTGGTCGTCTCAAGAGACGCTAATAGGCAATGGAGAAGTTCGGGTTACCACAGGTTTCGGCAATGCAGAGAATACACCAGTTTAGGATTTATTCGGTAAGCTTGTTCACACAACACCAAAGTACCATCGATTACGGATGGTGTATTGGTATGGCCTAGAAATGGCAGTTGGTTGGATTGGCTTTTGTAAAAATCCTGTCGACATTCATGTCGTGCAGGAGTTGACTCATGGTATTTACTTCAGCAGCACGAAGTGGTCGGGACATCATCAATTGCACCAGCGTCAGTTCGCAGTGAAACAAGAGGGACTGTACTTCTTTTTTAACGATATTGATTTTCCTTACAGTCTAAAGTTCATGGAAGAGGTCAGGAGAAGTTTCGAAAATCTCCCATTAACCTGAACAGCCTGTAGACGGTCAGGAATTGTCTTGGAATCGATACGGATGCTAGTACTTTTTTCCTGGAGCGGAATCCATTACTTCGTAATGATCAGTTGCTCAAAAAGTTTATCGCAGCGAAATCTAGCCCATCCGTATCCTATCCCAAATCATTACTGACGAACGGTTACCAAGCTAATGCCGCCGCATGCCATTCGCAGATCTATTTTCAGTCGAGAAGCAGAGAGCCTTGCTCTCCAGAATGTTTAAGGAGGAAGGGCATGAATTAAATTGCCGTACTGATGCGTTTGTGCGGCAGAGCTTTCTTTAGTAGATAACAAGAATTCGCAGCGCTCTGCATACCACTCGTTAACAGAACTTTTGTTAGCAGCGAAAGCCTTGAGTAATGATTCGGTTAAGCTACTCTGCGGACATCAGTAGTTGTGTAGAGGCACCAATCAAAACAAAAGCTGTCAAAAAGCGGGCTCGAAATCTGCTTCAGACACTCTCTAATCTCTTGGAGTAGTGGACTCAGGTGAAGCAGAAACATTACCCGAAAGTCATCGATCGATATGGAGCACCAGTACTATTGGCTGGATCGAAATGATCTTCAATAATTCGGCCTTTTGTACACTTCAAAAAATCAAAATTAAGCGATCCTCACAAAAAGTAAGGCGTAACCAGACTTGTTGCAGTGACGGAAAAGCCCTCAATAAATCCCATGCGATACGAGGCAGTTACCACCGAAGATCGCTATGGCGTCGAGTTATCGAGAAATGAGATCTAAGAAATCGCGATGCCGCGCCGTTTTTCATACACGAGGATCTTGTCTTCATTTTGAAGAGTTAGGCCGATATCGTCCAAGCCATGCAGCATGCAGTGTTGGCGCGAAGGTTCGATTTCAAAGCTTGCTATGAGCCCCTGATTGTCGCTGACCAAGCAGTTTTCCAGGTTGACAGTGAGCTGGTAACCGGGAGTCGATTTTTGGCGATTGAAAATCGTCTCGATCGTTTCTTCCGAAAGAGGGATTGGCAATAAACCATTTTTGAAACAGTTGCTGTAGAAAATGTCTGCAAAGGATGGCGCAAGCACCGCGCGGAAACCATAATCCGATAGAGCCCACACCGCATGTTCGCGACTTGAACCGCTGCCAAAATTTCGGCGAGCTACCAATACGGTCGCACCTTGAAACTTAGGTTGATTCAACTCAAATTCTGGATTGGGTTTTCCATCTTCGAGAAAACGCCAATCAAAAAATAGAAATTGGCCGAAGCCTGTACGCTCGATTCGCTTTAGGAACTGCTTTGGAATAATTTGATCGGTATCGACATTGGCTCGGTCCAGAGTAGCTACTAGTCCGGTATGAGTCGTGAAGGGCTGCATGTTTCGTCTCTATCTGAATAGTTTGTGAGCGGATTAATATTAGCTTCGAAAATGGAGACTAATGGATCGATGTTGTTGATTGGCTACCAACGAGCCTCGGAAGGCCTTGTGAAAAAAGTTTTAAGATCGATAGTCCCATTTGCGAATATCGGTAAAGCGTCCTGTCAGCGCTGCGGCAGCGGCCATTGCGGGCGATACCAGATGGGTGCGACCTCCACGTCCTTGTCGACCTTCAAAATTTCGATTGCTCGTCGAAGCGCAACGTTCGCCTGGTTCCAATCGATCTGGATTCATAGCAAGACACATGCTGCAGCCCGCTTCACGCCACTCAAATCCAGCTTCTTTGAAAACGCGATCTAGCCCTTCGGATTCCGCTTGGCGTTTTACCAATCCACTCCCTGGAACAACCATTGCATGTACTTTGTCGTTGACTCGATAACCTTTTACCACTTTAGCAGCGGCTCGCAAATCCTCGATGCGTGCGTTGGTGCAAGAGCCGATAAAAACTCGCTGGAGATGAACTGAAGTGAGCGGCTCACCTCCTTGCAGTCCCATGTACTCCAATGCTTGGGCCGTCGATTTTTGCTCGGTAGGATCTGCAAAATCGGCTGGCTGTGGAATGCGACCACCGATGGAGATCACTTGGCCCGGATTGGTACCCCAGGTGACTTGAGGTTCGATATCGGCCCCTTTGAATATTTTCACAGCATCGTATTTAGCGCCAAGATCGGAGGGAAGTTGTCGCCAACGCGCAGCTGCTGCTTCGAAATCCTTTGGCGCAAACGGACGGCCGCGAAGATAGTCGATCGTTTTCTCATCCGGAGCAATCATACCTGCTCGAGCACCCGCTTCGATCGACATATTGCAAACCGTCATTCGCTCTTCCATGCTCAAATTTCGAATCGCTTCTCCAGTGTATTCAAGCACATAACCCGTTCCACCTGACGTTGTTAGCTTACCGATTAAATACAGAATCAAGTCCTTCGCTGTTACCCCTGCAGCTAACGCTCCATCGATTCGTAATTCCATCGTCTTGGGCTTGTACTGAAGCAATGTTTGAGTGGCCAAGACATGTTCCACTTCGCTGGTGCCGATACCGAACGCTAAGCTACCAAAAGCACCATGCGTCGCTGTGTGACTATCACCGCAGACAATGGTCATGCCAGGTTGCGTGTAACCCAACTCGGGACCGATGATGTGAACAATCCCCTGATTGGGATCGTTGAGGTCATACATTCGAATTCCAAACTCCTTGCAATTGGCGCGAAGTGTATCGACCTGTTGTCGCGATATGGGATCAGCGATTGGTAATCCACGATCCGTAGTCGGTACGTTGTGGTCAGGTGTCGCGATGGTCCGAGACGGTTGACGTACTTTGCGTCCCGCAATTCGCAATCCCTCAAACGCTTGCGGACTGGTCACCTCGTGAACCAATTGCAAATCGATATACAAAATCGTCGGCTTACTCGGCTCCGAGAGAACCACATGGTCGTCCCATATCTTTTGAAACATCGTCCGAGGTTGATTGCTGCCGGAGGAGCCTGCTGATGTCATGAAACTTCCAAGCCTTGTTTCGTTGGTTCGATTACTTGCCCAATTCATCCTTTGTTCGCATCGGATCAAACGACCTTCAAGCTGAACGAAAGAAATGCGATATAAGTAAATCTGATTGTTGTGGCCAAAAGATTTAATAAAACTTATTCAGCTAGAAGTTTGTCAGGTCACGCCAGAGATGTCAAGAGAAGGGGTTCAGGGGAGTTTTTCGAAAGGGTATTTAGTGAGAGACGGAAAGGGGTGGTGCTCGCATTTGCCTGACTGCCGAGAGGTAGAGGCATTGCGGGGTAAGTCTGCTGAGGGGGCGGTATCATTCGACGAGGTCACGGGATGATTGGTCAAAAAACAAACCCTAGGTGTAAAGCTCTGTTTTCGCGAGTTCCAAACATTGCCGGAGCTGAAGGATTGGCCATGTATCAAGATCGTTGTGATGGCTTGGTTGCGCAAGTTTGGATGGCGAGATGATCGATTCGTTGCCAGGCTTTGGAGAGATATAGGGGTACCTTATATCTGTGCTGCTATATCTATGCTGCAACGTATATTTTAGAACTAGTCAGATTGAGCGAAGCAGTCGCGGAAACGCTAAGATGCTTCTTTCGATCAATGCTCAACAGAGTCAATCCTTTTCTGCGACGAATAAATCCTCATGGCGGAGACTCGACCCTACGGCAGACTCGATCGATCGTTCGGGGGGTGGTTCAAGCCAATTCTCGCTCTTCTGATCGGCGGCCTGTTTATTTACTTGATGATTCGCGTCTTTGAAACGCGGGACTTGTCGCTGGAGCAGGGCGTTGGAAAGTTAAAGTCGGCTCGCGTCTTCGGCAATTCTATGGCGCCAACTTGGTTTGGAAAGCATTATCAATTGATTTGCCAAGAGTGCGGCTATGTGAATCGATTTGCGGACGAGTCCTTTCCGGCGCCAAGGATTTTTTGTGGCAACTGCACGCAAGTGATGACAACGCAGCAGGTTCAGCAGCGACCTGGAGACGATGTGGAATATCGAGAGGGTGGAAAGGTCAATCGCTGGAATGTCGTGTTGGTTCGCGAACCCGATGAACCGCTTCGAGTGATCAAGCGAGTCATCGGTTTACCGGGCGAAAAGATCAAAATCTACCAGGGTGATGTCTGGATTAACGAAGAGCGAATCGAGAGATCGTTAGAGGATTTGTGGCAGACCAAGGTTCTGGTGCATGATGATTCCTTGAAAACGGTCGAGAGTCGATGGCCGAGTTGGGATTTTGAGGGGGATGAAAGAAAGTGGATTTACTATCGACACCGAGAGCCTTGGAAGCCAAGTGGTGGTCCAAAGGAAGCTGCAGTCGGAGATGATTCTCGCGCAAGGAAGGTAGATCCATTAACCGATTGGATGGCGATAGATCCAGCCTACAGCGGGCCGCTTTGTCCGACCTCTGACACAATTCTTGAGTTGGAGTTTCAAGTTGCTGGTGAGGGTTCATTGGAGTTGTTTCGAACGGCCAGTGCAGCTCAAGTATCGCAGGACAATCGTGTTGGTGATTTGGAACCAGAGGTGCTGCAGCAAGCAAGTCTTTGGGAGTTGCGCTGGCGAAGTGATTCGTTGGAGTTGGGTGGTAAATCGTTGAAAATTCGAAATTCAAAAAATACTGAGCAGCGTGAAGCGATGGTGCGATTGCGCTGGATTGTTGCATGTTGTGATAGTCGTTTGTGGAGTCGTCTCTTTGTTGAAGATGCTCAAGGGAGAAGGTCTGGAGAGTTGCGCGAGAACGTTTCCGAGAGCGAGGCGATTTGGGAAAGTGTTAACCAGAAGCCACCTGCCAATACGCTGTGGTTGATCGCGCATCGAGGCGAACTTCAGTGGGAACAAAAGCGGCTCTATCGCGATATCTACTTTCGCACTGCAGCCCGAGAATCCGCGCGACAAGAACCGCTGGAGAGGGACTTAAAGGGCTATTTCTTGATCGGGGACAACCAACCCATTTCGTTCGATAGTCGTGAAAAGAAGGGGTGGGAATTTGGGGTCCCTCGGCGCTGGATTGAAGGCGTAATTGAAACGCGTTAGCGGTCGCCGAAAGACGCTTTCCTGTCGATTCTTCGAACGCTTCACATTGCAAATTGGAGCCATGTCGCAAGTGCATGTGAGGTAAAGACTTATGGCGTTGCTGCGGAGCGGTAGGCCGATTGTGGACAAAGTCAAAATATGGTATCTTCACAATGTTCGAAATGGTCTCGAAAGAATAGGTTGGAAAGGAAAATAGCTTGTCTAATATCCCCCCTGATGAGCCGACTTCTGGTGATGGTAATGACGGTATCGATGGAGGCTCGATCGGCCAGCCGCCGATTGGTGATCGATTGATCGATCAACCGATCGAAGATGAGTTAAGGGATAGTTATCTGACGTACGCCATGAGCGTTATTGTCAGCCGAGCGCTTCCGGATGTTCGCGATGGATTGAAACCGAGTCAGCGTCGAATTTTGGTTGCGATGAACGATTTGAGTCTTCGTCCTTCAGCATCTCGCGTTAAGTGCGCTAAGATCTCTGGCGATACCAGCGGTAATTATCATCCGCATGGTGAAGCGGTTATTTATCCTACACTGGTTCGCATGGCGCAGGAATGGAATATGCGTCATGTCTTGATCGACAAACAGGGTAACTTTGGATCGATTGCCGGTTTGCCAGCTGCTGCGATGCGATATACCGAAGCGCGACTATCGGCGCCAGCAGCGATGATGCTAGATGATTTGGATTTAGATACCGTCGACATGGTTCCGACGTATGACCAGCGTCGAACTGAACCGGTCGTACTGCCATCGAAGTTCCCGAACTTGCTAGTCAACGGTGCTTCGGGGATCGCTGTCGGTATGGCGACGAGCATACCTCCGCACAATTTGCGCGAAGTTTGCTCCGCCATGATCCGAGTCATCGATGATCCGCAAGTTACGGTTCACGAACTGATGGAAATCATCCCGGGGCCCGATTTCCCGACTGGCGGGACGATCTGTGGTCGTGGCGGAATTCGCCAAGCGTATATGACGGGGCGAAGTACCATAGTGATTCGCGCACGCGCAAAGATCGAAGAAGATAAACGCAGGTCGAGAATTGTGGTTTCGGAAATTCCCTTCCAACAATTCCGAGATAGAGTTATCGAACGAATCGCGTCACTTGTCAGTGAAGAGCGAATCAAAGGTATTTCAGGAATTCGCGATGAAAGCGATTTGAAAGAGCCAGTTCGCTTGGTGATCGAAATCAAGCAGGGGCACGATCCAGAAGTCGTCCTCAATCAGCTTTATCAATTCTCGCCGTTGCAAGATACATTTTCGATGATCTTCCTCGCGCTGGTTGACGGTAAACCGCGCGAATTGAATCTCAAAGAGTTGCTGCAGGAATTCCTGCGTCATCGAGTCACGGTGATACGCCGAAGATCTCAGTTCTTGTTGCTTCGCGCCAGACGACGTAAGCATGTTGTCGAAGGTTTGCTCATCGCGATGGCGGATATCGACGAAATCATCCGTATCATTCGCAGCAGCCAGTCGCAGCAGGAAGCTAAGCAGCGATTGATGGGATTCGCTTGTCCTGCGTCGATGTTATCTCGCGCCTTGGGTGAAAGAGGCTATGGCGAATTTACGAGGGAACGAGGAGGCGAGGCCGAGGAATATCGACTCACCAGTGTACAGGCTGATGCGATTTTGAAACTCGCATTGGGACAACTCGCAAATCTAGAACAAAAAAGATTTTCTGACGAGCATTCGCAATTGCTCGACGAAATTCTCTACTTGCTTGATATTCTCGGTAATCAATCCAAGATCGAGCAAATCATTCGAGGTGAACTTGAAGAGATCGCCAAAAAATTCGGTGACGAACGCAGGACCGAGATTAGTGGTGAAGAACTCGGTAATTACAACCTCGAAGATCTTATCAACGAAGAGACGATGGTGGTAACCATCAGTCATCGTGGCTATATCAAGCGAACTCCTGCTACCACTTATCGGGCTCAACGCCGCGGTGGTAAAGGGATCAGTGGTGCTAAGAGCGAAGATGAAGATCCAATTGAGCATCTATTCGTGGCTAGCACCCACGCATATCTGCTGTTCTTTACCAGCCAGGGTAAGGTGTATTGGCAAAAGGTTTATGACTTGCCACAAATGGGTCGAGACAGTCGCGGTCGGGCTGTGATCAATCTGTTGAACTTGGCACCTGAAGAAAAGATCATGGAATGCGTGCCGGTTCGAGACTTCAATCTCGAAGGACACTTCCTGTTGATGGCGACTCGGAAAGGTATCGTCAAGAAAACACCTTTGGAGGATTACAGTCGTCCGAAGAAGGGTGGCATCATCGCGATCAAATTGCGCGAAGATGATGAATTGGTCGATGTGGTTGTTACCAAGCCCAACGATCAAATCATCCTATCGACAGCACGCGGTATGGCGATCCGATTTCAAGAAAGCGATGCGCGTCCGATGGGACGAAATACTTCCGGTGTCAAGGGAATCTCGCTCACTAAAGATGATGTCGTCGTGGGCATGGTTGTCGCCGATCCGTCAGCTACCTTGCTCACGTTGTGTGAAAACGGTTACGGCAAGCGAACATTCTTTGGTGCAGGTGAAACTTTAGCACCAGCGGCCGATGAAGTCGAAGGTGGAGAAAATGGTGAGTCCGATGCAGCGGAAGCAGTCGTTTCAGAACCAGTGAGCGACGCTACCAGCAACGACAATGGCGACGAACTCGGTTCTGCAAATACCTATCGTACTCAGCGACGTGGTGGTAAAGGGGTCATCGACATCAAGACCACGAAGCGCAATGGTCGTGTGATTGGTGTTGCCCCAGTGACGGACGAAGATGAATTGCTCATGATGACGGCGCGCGGAAAAATTCAACGTGTTGCAGCGAAAGAAATCAGCATCATCTCACGCAATACCCAAGGTGTCCGGATCATGTCACTGGACGAAGGGGATACCGTTGCTGCGATTGTGCGTGTTCCGATCGAAAAGGACGCGGAGGAAACGGCATCTCCACCTGAAAATCCGGTTCCACCTGCACCTCCTGCGACCTAATCCCTCTGCTGTTGCAATTAACAAATCAACCGGATTGCCGGTGATTGAGAATTTCGATTATGAAGCTCAAGAGCCTTCCGGAAGACTTCCAGGTCGAAGAGGTGACCGATCTCACCTCTTCGTCTGGGCCATTTGCCCTATATCGCCTTAGCAAGGAGCATATTGGCACGCTGGAAGCGGTCCAGGCTATCGCAGAAGCTTGGAATGTTCAGGAGCAGCAGATTGGGTTTGGTGGCTTGAAGGATAAGCACGCAAAGACAACGCAGTTCGTGACGATACGAAATGGTCCAGCGGGAGATTTGCTGCAGAAGTCCTTTAACCTGCAGTACCTCGGGCAAGCTCCGCAGGCTTTTTCGTCACAAGATATTCGCTGTAATCGCTTTCATATTACGCTGCGTGGAATAGACCCGGCGCATCGTCCAGCGGTAATCGCTGCGATGGAGCGTTGTCGCGAAACAGGCGTTCCCAATTATTTCGATGATCAACGTTTCGGATCACTTGGGCAAAGCGGGCAGTTTTGTGCTGAACCCTGGTGTCGTGGGGATTACGAGCGAGCGTTATGGCTGGCCGTTGCGGATTTCAATGAGCATGATCGACCTCGAGAGCGCGAACAGAAAACGATCTTAAAAGAGCATTGGGGAGATTGGGCGCTACTATCGCATAAGTTAGATCGTTCACATCGACGGCAAATCGCTGAGGTCTTGCTGCGCAATCCTAAAGATTTCCGTGTCGCACTTACGGTGATTCGGCATGATTTACGCAGTCTTTATCTTGCAGCTTTTCAAAGCTATTTATGGAATGAACTTCTGGCAAAGTTAATCGAATCCATGAGCCCCACCAGTGATGTGTTCAAAATGGAAGGGGCTGCAGGTAATCTTGTGTTTCCGAAATCTGCTGAATCCTCGGTCTGGGCTCAGTTGATGGAATATAAAATTCCACTTCCTAGCGCGAGAGTCTCAGAGTGGAAAAGCCCCATCGATCAGTTGCTGCAAGAGATTCTCAGGCCGATGAGTTTGACGGCCAAGCAACTGCGGGTGAAGTATCCGCGTGATACTTTCTTTTCCAAAGGGGAACGCAACGCGTTGATGCAATTACAAAAATTCCAGTGGGAATGGAGCAACGATCCTGCTTCGTCTATCAGTAATCTCCAACTTCGATTTGAACTCGAACGCGGTTGTTATGCCACCATCCTTGTGCGATGGCTGAACAGTATCGTAGTCGATCGCTCCGCAATCCAACTCTGAAGTGTGAAATTATCTCAGTGGACCGCTACTCAGTCCAACTCTTAAGTCGCAACGCGTCGAACGCAACTGCCGAGAAAGTCGGACGGTTCATCGCTACAACAATAAAAAGACTTTTTTCGCGTAGATAACAGAAGACTTAAGGGTGGTCGCGGAGGTACAATCGCTAGGTGCTTTCGCCGCACCGTTTCCGTGGTATGGTTCCAGGTCTTATGGTCCTTCCCCATGAAAATCGCCCACCGACGCTTGTTCACCTTCCTCTTCGGCTGCTGGTTGCCTGCGATGTTTGTCGCTGCGCAGGATCGTCAAGCAGACCATGAGTTCTTTGAACAAAAGATTCGACCTGTTTTGGTTGAGCATTGTTTCGAATGTCATTCTTCAGCTTCAGGGACAGTCAAGGGTGGATTGCAACTCGATTACCGCGAGGGAGTTCTGCGCGGCGGTGAATCGGGGCCGGTCATCGTTTCCGGGGAGCCTACCGAGAGTGAATTGATGAAGGCTTTGCGGTGGGAGTCTGTTGAGATGCCTCCTGCGGGTAAATTGCCGGAATCGATCATACGCGATTTCGAAAATTGGATTCAGAAAGGAGCTTTTGATCCAAGAGATGCCCCACCTTCGGTAGATGAGATAGCGGCTGAGAGTTGGAAAAAGAAGTTGGCAGAAAGAAGTCGATGGTGGAGTTTACAGCCACCCAAGAAAACACAACTTCCGTATACCGCGGACGATCATTGGATGAAGGAGCCCGTCGATCGGTTTGTTCGTTCTCGATTGGACGATGCAGGACTGAAGCCGGCACAGAAAGCTACGCCGGAAGTTTTGCTGAGAAGATTATCTTTCACTCTGACAGGTCTACCGCCAACACCATCGCAAATCGAGGAGTTTAGCAAGGCTTGGAAGCAGGATTCTGAGGCAGCTTATGTAGCACTAGTGGATAAGCTGCTGGAGTCGCCACATTTTGGTGAGCACTTCGCGCGTCACTGGATGGATGTGATTCGATACACCGACACTTATGGGTATGAATGGGATATTCAGGCGAAAGGTTCTTGGGAGTTCCGAGATTATCTGATCCGCGCCTTTAATCGCGACATCGGCTTCGATCAATTGATCAAGGAGCAGATTGCGGGTGATTTACTTCCCAGCCCTCGCGTAGATATTGAAGCGGGTGTTCTAGAAAGTCTTATCGGGCCGATGTTTTTTCACTTCGGTGAGCGTCGACATGGTAGCAGTCTTGATTTCAACGGTGTTCATCAGGAGATGGTCGATAGTCAAATAGATGCCTTCTCAAAAGCCTTTCTAGGTATGACGGTTGCCTGTGCGCGTTGTCACGATCATAAAATCGATGCGGTATCGCAGCGAGATTACTATGCTCTCGCAGGAGTATTCATGACTCCGAGATGGACAACACGTTGCATCGATACGCCCGAGAAATATCAGGCTCAAATCCAAGAGCTTGTTAGGTTACGAGATGAAATCCGCAGGATGATGGGTAAGAAGTGGCTTCGCGAATTACAGGAGGAAAAGAATAGTTTCGCGAATCTGATTGGAGCGTCATCGGCCGATAGTTCGATCGATAACGTCGGGCACCCATTGGCAGTGTTATTTAGCCAGAAAAACTCGGTATCCCTGCGAAATGTAAAGGCGTCTGCTGAGCAAAGTGTGACTCGACTGGTTCTGGAACCAGATGGACAGACGGTTAAAGCAGAAGGTACCGAAATACCCCAGGTCGATAGCTACAGTATCGAGTTCGAAACTGCGGCGGGAAGTTTTCGCGGTTTTCAATTGGAAGTGCTGACCGATAGCAGCTTGGGA
>JBEGUT010000054.1:0-12355 GCA_041178745.1 Planctomycetota bacterium
GGCGATGGCGTAAAGGTGTCGAAGACCTTTATCACTATCGGTTCTGGGGCCAGGTTGTTAGGTGGATGGCCTATCAGCGAAATATGGCTAAAGGAGCCGCGATGCGGCTGTACTACTCACCGGAGCAACCGCAGGTGAATCAGACGATCACTTTTAATGCAAACGTGATGGAAAACAGTGGCGAGCCGCTGGCGAAAGGCAATGTGAGCGTGAGAATAATCGCTCCTTCGGGCAAAACACAAAACGTACAATTGACGGCGCAGGGCGGCGAGTGGGGAGCTTTTTCCGCTCCCTTTACCCCAACCGAGCCGGGCCAGCACCGTCTTCTTCTGCGATGTGCCGAGACTAAAGATAGCCTGGAAGCGACTTTATTTGTGCAAGGTGGAACTCTGGAGAAAACAGGCAAGCCCGCCCGTCCAGAAGTCATGGACGAGTTGGCCCGCGTAACGTCTGGGAAAAGCTTAAAATTGGGGCAATTGGAAGAAGCCATTAAGAGTTTAGCAGCTTTGCCGGAGCAACCTGAAAAGATTCGGCGGGTTCAATTGTGGAGCAATCCATGGGTTGCGGCTACACTAATAGGTGGTTTGGCGATCTTCTGGATTGGTAGAAAATGGGCTGGTTTAGTTTAACGTTAACACTTGGCTCGAGGGTATCAGGATGAGTACAGCATCGTCGCCCGATCGTTTGACAATTCCGGAAACCTTGCAGAAACAACTGAGAGAGTTTCGCAAGCGTGTTTGGACTACGAAGATGATCGAGTTCTTCGCGATTGCGGTAACAGGCATGTTAATTGCCTATGCGATCGTCTTTGTTGCTGATCGCATTTGGGATACTCCTTGGCAGATTCGTCTATCGATCTTCTTAGGTTCGCTAGCCGTCTGGTCGCTTGTCCCTTGGGCATTTCATCGTTGGGTATGGGGCAATCGCAAATTAGAGCAAGTTGCAAGATTGCTTCGCAAAAGAGAGCCTAACATTGGCGATCAATTGTTGGGAGTCTTGGAACTTGCGTCCAGTGAGACCGAGCAAGCGAGATCGCGCGCATTATGTGCGGCTGCTATTGGCCAAGTGGCTGAGGCAGCAAAAAAACGTGATCTGACAAAAGCAGCACCACCCAGTCGCTATCGCAAGTGGTCGATGATTGCAGCGGCTTTATTGGCAACATCCTCGGTCGCAGCCTTCGCGGTACCTGACGCGGCCTTTAATGCCTGGGCTCGCTTTTTTACTCCTTGGAAATCCACACCACGGTACACGTTCGCACAATTAGAGAAGTTGCCCGATCGTTGGGTTGTACCTCATGGCGAAGCAGTCAATTTGAATTTGAAGTTAACCAACACAACCAAATGGCAACCTCAAAGTGCTAAGGCAACGATTCCCTATCTGCCTCCTATGGTTGCGCCGCTGAAGGATTTGCAATATCAACTCGATGTTCCACCGCTGACCGATGCCACTTCGATGTCACTTAGAGTTGGAGATCTCACACACAACATGCAAGTGGAGCCCAAAATGAGGCCAGAACTTGCTGCGATGTCTGCGAAGATACAACTGCCGGAATATCTCAAAATCTCTAAGACTTTGACAAGAGATATTCGCAGTGGAGCAGTTCAAGCAGTAGCTGGAGCGAGTGTGCAGGTAGAGGCGACCATTAGCCAACTGTTGTTGTCTGCCCAAGTTAATTCGGTCGGAGTTAACACCAAACAAGATCGCTTTGAAACCCCAGCCAAAGTTTTAAGCGAAGGAACCAATGAACCTTGGATGCTTAGTTGGGTCGATACCGACCAACTTGCTGGCCGTGAACCATTGAAAGTGAGATTGGAAGGTTTGCCTGATGAAGCACCATCGTTAGCAATTGAAGGATTGATGCGCCAACTTGTCGTATTAGATTCCGAGCAATTGAATTTCAATTTGACAGCGACGGACGACTTTGGCGTGCAGCGTGTTGGACTTGAGTGGAAAGGAATCGATGGAAGCTTGGTCGACAACGTAGCTAAAGGGGAAAACGTCTTGTCATCTGGTGGACCAGAGCAGGATAACCTGAGTGTTCCGGCCGTTTTCACTGCAAAGGATAATGGCATTGAACCGCAACCGATTGAATTGCGAGTTTGGGTTGAAGATTACTTGCCCAATCGTCCTCGAGTCTATTCGGCTCCCTACACATTGTATGTTTTGTCGCCCGATGAGCATGCGATTTGGGTAACCGAACAATTGAATCGATGGCATCGCCAATCCTTAGAAGTACGCGATCGCGAGATTCAATTGAATCAAGCAAATAAGAAATTCCGCGAGATGGCTCGCGATGAATTGAATACCGATGAGATGCGAAAGCAGCTTGAAACACAGGCAGGCGCCGAACAAGCGAATGCGCGCCGACTCAATCAACTCGGTCAGGTTGGCGAGCAGTTACTACGACAAGCGTCTCGCAATCCGGAGATCGGTGTGGGACATCTCAATCGCTGGGCAGAGATGCAGGGAATTCTCAAAGATATCGCTGGGAAGAGAATGCCAAGCGTAGCGGACTTGCTAGAGAAGGCGGCAACTGCTGCTCCTTCGGCTGATCAGACTGCCGCTAACAGCAAGCCCGCAGCGGGACAGATGCGAGATACCAACTCTGGTTCTCCAAGCGGCGAAGAGAAAAAGGGGGAAGAAAAGAAGCAACCCGATGCACCGACATTGGTCGATCAAGAGTCATCACAGAATCCTGCTGACGACAAAAAGGATCCTTCGGGCGGTAGCAAATCGAACAAGCCAGGAAGACTAACCCTTCCAACGACGACCATCGCAAGTTCAGGTAGCCAAAAGAATCAACCGCAGCAGCAGGATGAAGCGGTGGAAGAAGCGATCCGTCAACAAGATGACCTGCTAGCTGAGTTCCAAAAGCTTTCGGACGAGATGAGCAATCTACTGGGCAACCTCGAGGGAAGTACTCTGGTGAAGCGGTTGAAGGCTGCCTCGCGAGAGCAACTGTTGGTCGCGAGCCGAATCAGCGATCGCATTGCAACGACTTTCGGACGCAAGAGCGATATTCCAGAAGCAGACAAACAAGCCTTGTCGGATCTAACCAAGGTTGAATCGAAGAGCGTCGATGTCTTGTCGACGATCATGGATGACATGCAGGCATATTTTGATCGCCGACCACTGAAGCAATTCAAAGTTGTGCTCGACGAAATGCGTGAAGTGGATTTGCTTAGCGGCATCCGTTCTTTGGCGGATGATATTCCTAAGGAACAGGGATTATCGATCGCCCAAGCAGAGTTTTGGTCGGACAATCTTGATCGATGGGCAGATGATCTCGTTGATCCAGCGAGTGGTGGAAGTTGCCCAGGCTCAAAGAGTCGAGATAGTTTGCCGCCAAGTATCGTCTTAGAAGTATTGCAGATACTTGAAGCAGAAGTGAACTTGCGCGAAGAAACCCGAGTGGCCGAGAAAGCTAAAGCTGCGGTTGGAGCAGAAAAGCATAAATCGTCGGCGGTCGCCTTAAGCGAGAAACAAGGAGCACTCACTGAGCGTGTTACTAAGGTAAACGATCGAATTAAGCAATTACCTGAGGCGGATATTCATTTTGAAAAAGAAATGGCGTTGCTTGGTAAAGTCGAAAATGTAATGGCTGAAGCTGAAGACATTTTGAATCTGCCAGAAACCGGAGCGATAGCAATTGCAACCGAGACGGAGGCAATCGAACTGTTGCTGCAATCCCGCAAGATCAACCCGCGATCGGGTGGAGGATCTGGAACGTCGCCTGGTGGTGGTGGCGAGGGAACAACCAGCGATTTAGCTATGGCGCTTACGGGCGAGGGAATCAACGACAAAGAGGAACGTGAGTATCGCGATGTTGCCCCAACAACAGGCGAGACGGGCGCACAACTGCCCGAAGAGTTCCGCGCTGGATTAGATCAATATTTCAACCGCCTCGAAAAGCAGACGGAGAAATAATCCATGCCATCGAGCAACTACTTGACCAGAAAGACCCGCACGACTGTCTGCAACAGTTTAAAGACCTTTTCTCTTGTCGCCTTTGTTTGGTGCGTCTTCGCAGTGGGAGGCTTTTCTCAAGATCGAGCAGCACTACCTGATCCAGGAGAGCCACCTGCACCGCCAACGGAACTGGATATCGTGGACGTTTTCTTGGGCTTGAATAAGAAGCCAATGGTTGGTAAAGCGGATGGAAATATTAAAGGCGAACTGAAAGACATGAATGTGCAAAACATTCAGATTCAGGCTGCTCAGCCGATCGTCGTGCAAGCTGTCCCTATGATCGGCCTCGCCCCAGCGGTACGAGTCGAAGTGGCTGTCGTTGCCCAAGCTGATGCGGCCGCCGATGTGGAAAAGGTGGAGGCGATGGACAAGGAAAAGGGGAACGGGGAAGCCCCTGGAGAGAACGCTGACGAGGAAGTACTTGATTCTACCTCGGCGGCGCTGAGTCGAACTTTCAAAGTCGAGGTTGCACTTTTGCGGCGTGCCTGCAAATTCAGCGTTGAGCAAGAGAAGCAGATCGAAACATGGAACTCGAAATGGTTGGTGGAGAAACTTAAGACTCCGGCTGGCAAGAAAGCCATTGCCAGTTTGAAAATAGGGGAATTACAACAAAACTTTAATGCATCGATTCCCAATCACACACTTCGCCGCAAGGCCCTTCACTCCATGCTCATTGACGAACTGAAGGTTTTACTTACGCCCGAGCAACTAACAAGCTATGAAGATGAAGTCAAAAGTCGGGAGGATTTTGAAAGAGCAGCGAATGTCGATGCATTGGTTGCGATTATTGATAACAACGCTTTCTTGACGGATGCTCAAAGAGAGTCGGTCAAGAAAGAAGTTTCGAGCCAAAAGAACTTACCAGCCGACCCGATCAATTATCTGCGCTACGGCAATTACATTCCTCACTTTTCACTTGCTTCGATCTCGAAACATCTGACTAGCTTTCAGCGAAAACTACTGCAGGGCTTGCAGCAGGTTCAGTTCGGCGTGAGCGTAGATGAAGATCCCGAAGTCATTGAGCGTTAGGCGAACCATGCATCTCGAAGATAATGTTTTTGGAAATTGCAACCTGCAGCGATTGCTCCGCTGCGGCATTGTGTTTCTATGGACGTTTACGATTTTTGCATTATCCCTCTCGTATCTGAGCGATCGATCGAGGGACGTATCGCTGTTTGCTCAGGGGAACGATTGGTTTGATTCTTGGGCATTGCAAGGCAAATCTGAACGCGAATTAAGAAAGAGTTGTGAGAACCAAGCAGAGTTGTTTATCGACAATCTTAAGCAGACGGTACAACTAACCGAACCACAAGCGAATAAGATTCGCCTGGCTGCCCAAGGTGATATCCATCGATTCTTCATAAAGGTTGCGGAAGCTCGTTATAAAACTCGTAACATGCAACCGAATAACCAGCAAGTCAATGAGATTTCCCGAATCATTGCGCCGATCCAGCAGGTTGTGCAAAAGGGACTGCTCAACGAAGAATCCCTGTTTGAAAGCACGGTAAATCAGGTGCTTGATGATCAGCAATTAGAACTATGGAAAGCGGCGAAAGAGAAACACATCGAAAGTCTGTACCGCGCGATTTTGCAATTGCAGTTGGTTCAACTCGAGAATCACATGCCGTTACTTGCTAAACAACGCGAAAAGTTAATCGACTTAACCCTAACGCGTCTCAAGGGAAAGAGAGTTGATATGCAATATCGTTTCTACCTCATCGAGTATGCGATGTATGGTATTCCCAAGGACACGCTGAACTCTTTTCTTGATGAGCCTCAGGTTGTCTTCTTCCAGAAACGGGGAGCCCAAGCGATGGGCTGGAAATCGATGCTTGAATCGGCGGGCGTGAAGTGGGACGACGAAGCAAAGGAAAAACCTGCCGAGAATAACAGGGAGCAAGGCGACCCTCAAGGAAATGCGGATCCGAATAACAAAAAGGAAGATGCGAACGAAAAAAAGAAGGGCGAGGATACTGAACCTCAGAAAAAGGCTGACCCAGCCTCGGGAGCAATTTCATGACCTCCAAAGTTATCGCGTCTATCGTATTTAATTGGATCGCTTTGATTGGCGTTTTTTCCTTTGCGCAAACTTTTGAGGCGCAACAAGGTGACGCTGTCCCTCGTGATGTGCGCGACATGTACGATCGAGGATTGAAATATTTGGTATCCACCCAAGACCAAAGTGGTAATTGGAGCGGGGGTGGGGAGAATGGTCCTGGCTCTACGGGCCTAGCGATCATGGCGTTTCTAGCGTCGGGAGAGGATCCCAACTTTGGTCCTTATGCATCGGTCGTTCGAAAAGCAGTTCGTAATATCATCAGCGCCCAAAACAAAGAAACGGGCTATATCGGTAGCAGTATGTACCATCATGGTTTTGCGATGCTCGCGCTTGCTGAGGCTTACGGCGCGATAGACGAGAAATTGCTGTGGGAGAACAGTGGCGGAGTAGAGTCTAAAAAACGGTCGATAGGGGAAGCATTAGAATTAGCCGTTCGCACTTCGATCACGTCGCAGAAAAAGAATCCGCTCAATGCATGGCGATACTCGCCTGATGCTCGCGATGCGGACACATCGGTCAGTGGCGCTGTGATGATGGGATTACTCGCCGCTAGAAACGCGGGAATCGAAGTCCCTGACGAAGCCGTCGATAAAGCGATCGGATATTTCACCAGCATGACGTCCTCCAGTGGGTCGGTGGGTTATTCTGGTGGATTTGGTGGATTCGAAGAGTCGCTGGCCAGATCGTCGATTGTAACACTGGTTTTCGCGATCTCCAAACGCAAGGACGCCAAGCCCTATCGGGCGACGCTTACCTACATCTCCAATTCTCTCGACAACAATTCGAATGCGTGGCCGGAATACACTCGCTACTATCAGGCCCAAGCACTTTTCCAAGGGGATGTTGCTGTCTGGAAGAAGTGGAACTCGAAAACCATACGCGAATTAAAAGCGATGCAACAACCCAACGGAAGTTTCAATGGCCAGATGGGGCCAGGTGTCAGTACTTCGATGGCTTTATTGGCCTTAGCACTTAACTACCGCTTTCTCCCAATTTACGAGCGTTAACAGGGCGAAAGCCTCTTACTTTTATGAAGAACCTTTACTGCATCTCCACACCAAGCAAAAGACAATCCACAAAAATTGGATTGCTGATTTCGGTTGTTAGTTGGATCTTTTTCTCTCCTATCCTTATCGCGCAGGACGCAGGCAAGAACCAAGACACCAGCAGCACAGAGAATACCCAGGAGGTTCGCCGATCTTCCATTCTTCGTTTGAAGAACGGTGACTTTATCGAAGGGGAGTTGGCTCCAAGTTCGTCTCCCGAACGTATTGGTTGGAAAAGCACTCTATTGTCCGTTCCTGTCGAACTACCGATCGCCTCAGTGCGTTCGTTGGAATTAAACAAAGACAATATTCCGAATGATAATCTTACTTGGAATGTGGAGTTGAAGAACGGCGATCGCACTTCCGGAAAACTCGTGCGATGGGATGAAAAAGAGATCGAGATTTCAAACGCGATATCAGGCAGTGTGACTATCCCCACGGACAAGGTTGGGCGCGCTCTGCAGTCTTCCCCGGATATGAAATGGATCTTCGATGGCCCGCGGGATGCAACTGCATGGAAACCTTTTTCCGGCGATACGGCATGGACGTCTCAAGGAGGAGCGTTAGTTAGCGATCAGATTGGCTCTCGAGTGATCGGCGATGTACGCTTGCCAGCCAAAGCGGCGATCGACATACGAGTTGCCTGGGAAGGAAAGCCGGGCTTTGTGCTTGCCTTTGGCGTTGACGCAACGGCTTCCAATATTAATTCCGCATTTCGTATAGAAACTTGGCAGAATCAATTAGTGTTGCTGCGACAGGCGAAAGGAAAAGCAGAGATCACTGAGTTAGAAGACATGGATTCCACGCAGCAGTATTTGGACCTGAGTCTTTTCCTCGACCAGCAAACCGAACGCATGGTTGTTTACTCAGGTAGAGGTAAATTGCTTGGCGACTTGACGATGGTGAGCCAGAATCCCGCAGCTCATAGCGCGATGGCCGTAGCCAACCATAGCGAGAGCTTTCGAATTGAGCGGGTTCGTGTCAGGGAATGGACGATGCCGCTTCCTGTGGATCGTGCTGCCGATGCAAGCTACGTCCTTAACAAAGACGGCGAGGCAGTCACCGGAAGGATTATTTCGGGAACTGAGGCAAAGGGTTGGACATTACAGGCAGAGGCAGGTGAGATCGTAATTCCCTGGCAGGACGTGACAGAAATCATTCAACAAGACAAACTCGCCACTGAGCCTAAGAATGAAAAGAAAGATGGAAACAAAACAGATACTGCCAAAGGGGACGGGAACAACAAAACCAGCGATAGCTTTGAAGAACTACTCGAAGCGATCAAGGAGGGGGACAATGTCATTGCTCAAGACGATGCCAAACGCAAGTTGACCGATAACACGGGCTCAGAAAATGGTGATGTACCCACCTTTGTTCAAGTGGAACTCACCGATGGTTCGCGTTGGCGCGGACAATGGATTAAATTCGAGGGCGTTTCGATCACGCTACAGCCCGAATCTGCTTCCTCCCCTGTCGCATTCGATATTAAGAATCTTACAACGTTGCGTGGTTCAACGGAAACTTATAAGGCTGCAGAAAAAGCAGAGGGGCGTAAGGGTGTTTTGATCGCCGAAGGAATTCAGTTGGAAGGTACGTTTGCCAACTCCACTCCTGCTGCGGATGAAAATCCTATATTGTGGCAGCCGACCGGAGCTGCGAACGCTTTCGAGATTACAAAAAAGGTCAATGGGAGAATTGATTTCAGGGGTAGGTCGCGTCGGCAACGCGATCCAGCTACCTCTGATTCGCAAGTAGAAGGTAATGGCATCAACGTGCGGGCACAAGTGAATTTTGGAAGGGTTGAGGAGGAAGGGCAATCAGCAGAGAAGCGGTTCGCTCTCAAGCAATTGCTTGTTCCCAGTATCAAGCTGCGAAGTGGCGAGACCTTTGCTGCAAACATCGAATCCGTCAGCGACTCAGGAATTACCTTCAGTTCCGACATGTATAGCGCGACATTGTTACCCAATAACGCGATCCAATCGATCGAGTTACGGCGGGTCAAGGCTAACAATATCCCCACTGCGAAAAAAGTTGATCGGCTTCTGACAGTTCCACGGAGTAGCAAGAACGACCCACCTACTCATGTGTTGATTTCTACCGAGGGTGACTTTCTCCGCGGGCGTTTGATTTCACTCAACAGCGAATTCGCTTTTATGGAAGTCAGACTAGAACAGGTAAAAGTGCCAGTCGAAAAGGTAGCTCAAGTGATCTGGCTCCATGATCGCCAATGGAACACCTCAGGGGAAAAGCCTACAACACCCGACACTGCAACCAAGAATGATACTGCTAGTACGACGGCAGACCTCCCTTTGGAAGAACCAAAGGAATCAAGTGCCAATCAACAAAATAGCGGTCCTTTGCAAGTAGATGAGGTCATTGCATTATTTAGAAATGGTTTGCGGTTAGCCGTGACACCTACCTCGGCAACTCCATCTCAGATCATGGGCACGAATTCATTGCTAGGCGATTGCCGAATACCGCTTGCGGAAGTCGACCTTTTAATGCTCGGTCCTAATTCTAACGAACAGGCCAACCAGTTAGCAGATAACCCGTGGAAACTTTCCTTAGCCAAATTACCTGCTGAACCTATCGATGGAGGAGGAGATGGTACCAGCGGTGGAAATCAGTCTCCATTGGTGGGACAGCCCGCGCCGGAAATTGAGTTACAAACTGCCGATGGAGAGGCGTTCAAATTGAGTGCGTTAAAAGGCAAAGTCGTCGTTCTGGATTTCTGGGCTAGCTGGTGCGGTCCTTGCATGCAAACAATGCCGCGTGTCGATGAAATCGTAGGAGAAGTTCCAGCTGACACGGTACAACTGGTTGCCGTCAATCTTGAGGAACCCGCGGAGCGCGCCAAGGCAGCGTTGGAGCGACTGCAACTAAAGACGAGAATTGCCCTCGATATCGACGGTGTGGCCGCTCAGAAGTATCAAGCTGCAGCCATTCCTCAGACGGTGATAATCGATCGTGAGGGAACAATCCAGCATGTATTTATTGGAGGTGGAGAGCAATTCCTAAAAAACTTCCGAGAAGCCTTGAAGACGGTAATTGAAACACCGCAAAAGTAAGCGGAATGATCTCAGTAATTGCCAGTGGAAAGGCTAGTACCTCTCTCTGACTCATCGTTTTTTTTCATAAGAACGCCGCTGAATCTTTAACTTAGTGTCCCGATAGTAGCTTACCCACTCCGGATTTGGTTCACTCAACCTGTCAATGCTTAGGGTCGATGTTGCTACTCGCTTCCGGCTGTTGCGACCCGGGCTCATCATTTCCATCTTTGTTCTAGTCGCCGTCTAGTTCTCTCAGCACCGCCCTCTTAGCGTTTGGATAACTATTAGTAGCGTCTCATTTTCGAATTCTTTGGCGTGTTATGTTCGCCCATCGGTGGAGGGATGGAATGTGAGCGAACTGCCCACGGCAACTGCACATCATTAATGAGCGTCATCGCTCATTGGGCACATTGAAATGAATCGATATCGCTTTCAAACACCGTAATTTATCCCGAATTGTTCGAACAATAGAGTTGTCGTGCGCCAGCCAGACGTTCCGGCACACTAGTTGCATAACTATCCGCGGTCGGTGTGCTTCATGTTTTTGGTTGTGAAAGAAGGGGAATGACTCATGGATCGGATTAATCGTGATACATTGATCCAGTTGGCTAACGTTGGTGGCAAGCATTGTGTATCTCTTTACATGCCTACGCATCCGGCGGGTCGAGATGGAGAACAAGACGCAATTCGGCTGAAAGGTCTCTTAAAGGAAGCGGAATCCGAACTGGTTGAGAAGGGAATGAGGTCTTCGGTCGCGCGTGATTTGATTCACGATGCTTCAGAGGTAATTAAGAACACGGAGTTCTGGAAGTTCCGCAGCCGCGGCATGGCTGCCTTTATCGCAGAAGATTTTTTACAGGTCTTCCGTTTAGATAAAGAGTTTCATGACGAGGTGACGGTTTCCAACCGTTTCCATCTTCGGCCCTTGATGCCGTTGATCGAAGACAACGGTAGTCTGTACGTTTTGGCACTTTCAGAAAACAAAGTCAATCTATTCCACCTCACCGAGGATACGATTGATACGGTGGAAATCCACAATATTCCGAGCAATATGCAGGAGTGGCTGAATACGACATCCTTTGACCGCGGGTCGCAGGTTCATTCAGCAGGCAGCAACCATGGTGGAAATCATGGTGGCAAATCCGCAGCGGTTTTCCATGGCCAGGGAGGTAAAGCGGATACGGTTAAAGAAGAGCAGATTGCGTTTTGCAGTGCAATCGATGAATCGCTCTGCAAGCACCTCAATCATGGGGATAAGCCAGTGATGCTTGCGGGTGTCGATTCGCTCACGTCGCTTTACCGTCGCCATAGCCACTACAAGCACCTACTTCCTGAG
The DNA here is from genome assembly GCA_041178745.1 of Planctomycetota bacterium. GTDB lineage: Bacteria > Planctomycetota > Planctomycetia > Pirellulales > Pirellulaceae > JAFLCP01. The sequence continues at coordinate 11,461 of JBEGUT010000054.1, forward strand.
ACTCTATCGGGAAACCACGACTATGACTCGCTGAGCAAGTTGCGAACAACAGCCTGGGATAAGGCTCGCGAGTATCTTCATGAAGCTGCCAAGAAGGCCGCTGAGACATTTGGCGATTGCAAGGGAACTCAGCATTCTTGTGAAGACCCAGTCGAAATTATTAAATCGCTGGCCAATGGAAGAGTGCGTGTCTTGTTCTATGAACCAAAGGCAGAGTTATTTGGACGCATTGATGCGAACACTCAGAACGTCGAAGTCACCGGACACGATGGTGATTCCGACCTTATCGATACTGCAGCTATAGAAACAATTCGTCACGGTGGGAAAATCTATGCAATGTCCCACTTGAACCTCAAGACGAATTCACCTCTGGCGGCTATCTATCGATACTAAACTAAACGAGAAGTGGTGTTGGTGGCTTCGGTATTCTTGATGTTGAAACCATTGAGGATACCGGAGCCTTTTCAATTTGAGGCTACAGTTCCCTGACGATCGCCACAACCAGTTTACTAAGACAGTGACTTCAACCAGAGATCGTCGGACAGCAATTCGTCAATCGCATCACTTAAGTGGATTGATTCACGCGATTCGCCTAAAGTAGCGGACATCTCTTCGTAAATCGAATCGATTTCGTGACCGATAGCACGGAGCATTTGCATTTCCGTATCTTCTTCGTCAACCGCAGTATTCAGAGTCAGCATTGCCATTTCTCCTTGATCGTTTAAAGAGCTTTTCAATGAGTCACGCGTTAACACTGGCAAGTTGTTGCTTGCACTGCTTCGCTCTGATGGTGGCGGAGCGAACTGAATGGGGAGGTCAGACCTGACGGAGGTACGAACATTGACCGTCGCAGATAGCATGGGTGTTGTGCCCGAAGTATTCGCTACGACAAACG
>JBEGUT010000055.1:0-12222 GCA_041178745.1 Planctomycetota bacterium
ATCGTAGTACGTGCGAAGATCTAGTTCGTCTTGCGCAAGAAATACTAAAATTCCCGCTGCTCAGGAAGATCATCGCAACGAGAGAATTTCGCTGTGAAACGCGAGGTAAGGATGGCTATTCTCGCGAGCTTTATTGGCGAAATGGAAACGAGTTGCTTTCAAGCGGAGGATACATTGGGATTAAGACTGGGACGACAGATAACGCCGGTGCATGCTTGGTGTCTTGTAGTGTTCGAGAAGGAAAAGAGCTTATTGTAGTAGTGCTCGGGTCATCAGGATCAGCAGCCCGTTACTCCGATTCCCGAAATCTCCACCGCTGGGGTTGGTCGCTTCTAATTAAATAAATCGTGGTCTCGTTAGCCGACCTGACCGTTGAGACTAGATCTTGTCTCTATCCATCCACTTCTGCAGACTCTCGTGGCGATAGGATTCGAGTTCTTTCAGCATGTCTTCTACATCTGTCGCGGAAACCACCAACGAGCGATACTCGCTGCGCAGAAAACGTTCGGTAACAGCATGATCGAAAAGAGCCAGAAGTGGATCGTAATAATTAGCAACGTTAAGAATGCCACATGGCTTGTTGTGTAAACCAAGTTGGCTCCATGTTAGCACTTCGCATAATTCCTCAAAGGTGCCGAAGCCGCCTGGCAGAGCGACAAAGGCATCTGCTAGGTCGGCCATACGAGCTTTTCTTTCGTGCATCGAGTTGACAATGATCATTTCTGTTAAGCCGAAGTGGGCGACTTCCTTATCGACGAGAAATTGAGGGATAACCCCAATCACTTCTCCCCCAGCTTTTATGGCAGCGTCAGCGACGATTCCCATCAAACCGATGTTTCCTGCGCCATAGATAAGACGCATTCCCCGTTTTGCAATCGCTTGTCCCATGGCGGCTGCCACTTCGCGATAGATTGCCTTGGATCCGGAACTAGAACCGCAAAAGACACAAACCGACTTCATAGCCAACTCCGAAGTTGTTCTGGTGATCACTCCAGTTATCTTCAATCATGGAACTCTATTTGGTCAAGGAGTGACTTTCATCATGACGATCGATTGTCGATGGTGAATATCGTAATGAAATTTCAATAAAGAGCCTATCCGCGGTTGGGTGAAATACGAATCGCCCCATTGAATTCATCTTACAAGGCAAGATAAACTCACCCTCGATCGCGAGTTTGAACGATAGACTGGAACTTTGGTTTACAACCACTTCGCTCTTAGATTTAAAAGAGGATTCCGCAATGTTTTCATCCCACCAGCATAAGTTTATCGCGGAATTTCTGGGGACTTTTGTGTTGGTGTTTACCGGCACAGGCGCGATTGTGGCCAATGAAGTTTCCCAAGGAGCGATCACGCATGTCGGTATAGCGTTAACATTTGGATTAGTCATTGTAACGCTCGCTTATTCCTTAGGAGAAATTTCTGGTTGCCATCTTAATCCGGCAGTGACATTGGGTTTTTTTGCGGCCAAACGTTTTGAAGCGAAGCTGATCGCACCGTATATCGTTAGCCAGTGCGCTGGGGCGATAGCAGCAAGCCTTACCCTGCGATTGATGTTTCCAGCCGCTACAACACTCGGAGCGACACTTCCCTCTGGAAGCGCTGGCCAGTCGTTCGTAATGGAGTTTATCCTTACAGCGATTTTGATGTTCGTTGTTTTGTCTGTATCTACTGGATCCAAGGAAATAGGAATACTTGCAGGTGTCGCGGTTGGTTCCTTGATTGGACTAGAAGCGATGTTCGCTGGTCCGATTAGTGGAGCGTCGATGAATCCGGCGCGATCGCTGGGACCCGCAGTTGTTTCACTGAATATCGGTTCGCTTTGGATTTATATACTCGCTCCAATTCTTGGTTCGTTCGCAGGTGTCGTTGCGCATCACTTTGTGCAGGCTCCGAAGTCGATAACAATACCGTCGGAGATCCGTTGATGAAGAAGGTCATTTTCGTTTGTGTCGAGAATTCAAATCGTAGCCAGATGGCGGAGGCGTTCGCTAAAATACATGGTGGTGGGAAGGTCGAATCATTCAGTTCGGGCTCACGTCCATCAGGGCGTATAAATCCCAAAGCAATCGAGGCGATGATGGATTTGGGCTACGACCTTACCATGCATTCTTCGAAAGGACTTGATCAATTCAATGGTAAGGAGTTTGATGCAGCCATTACGATGGGATGCGGCGATGAATGCCCACTGGTGATCGCCAAGCAGCGCATGGATTGGCAGATTCCAGATCCGAAGGAACTTCCACCAGAGGAGTTTCGAAAGGTGCGAGATTTGATCGAAGAGAAGGTAAAAGAATTACTGAGAACCTTGGGTTAGAATTTCCGGGTAGATCACGAGATTTAAAGCATCAGGCTACAAACTGGTTCAATGCGAGTGTTTAGGTGATGGCGAAGAAGCAGAACAGTGAGGATCCGTCCTCCAAGTGCCCCGAATACCTGAAAGCATTGGCGGATCCTCTTCGTTTACAGATTGTCCGCGCTTTGCAAAATGGCCCCATGAGCGTGAGTGATCTGTCTCTTTTGCTGGAATCAGATATCTCCACGATTTCGCATCATTTGCGTGTCATGTACCATGCCGACCTGGTCACGACCGAGCGGGATGGTAAGTTCATTTACTACAGTTTGAACGCCGATTTTATAAAGAAAAGCCGACTACCCCACTCTTTTGATTTTGGATGCTGCAGTTTCGACCTAAAGTCTTAGCTTCCCCTCTTGAAACACATACTGTCATTCGCAAGAATGTCAGAATGAGTGAAAGCGTGGTGCTTGATGCTTAGGCGGGCGATTTCCGTTCTATGACCGATTCCTTTGGCTCGGCATGTATGAAAGATGGTCGATTCCGATCGAGTCGCCCAGGCATGTTCGATACACCGGATATAGCACCGATCTGCCAGACACTTTGAATTGTTTCCCGCCAAGATTGTTTGTGTGCGGAAGAACGAATGTCGTGCGAATTCTTTTTTGTTGAGATCAACTCATGGCCAACGCTCCTCGCTTTATCATGATTGGTGGTTTTTTAGGTGCTGGGAAAACCACGACCATCGCTCGACTCGCCCATCGATTTCGAAGCGAAGGAAAGAATGTTGCAATTGTGACAAATGATCAAGCCAGCGATTTGGTCGATACTCTTTTGCTTCGCTCGCAGGGGTTTAGCGTAGGAGAAGTAGCTGGCTCTTGCTTCTGCTGTAACTTCAATGCCTTGACCGGTACCGTAGAGGCTCTCAGCGAAGATCAGCGTCCTGATATCGTGCTGGCGGAACCGGTTGGCAGTTGCACCGATCTGGTAGCTACTGTCATACGGCCTCTTGAGCAAATCTACGACCAGCCATTTGAAATTGCGCCTTACGGAGTCATTATCAAACCATCTCACGGTTTTAAAATTCTCAGTGGCGAGGGGCAGCAGGGATTTTCACCCAAGGCGGCTTATATTTTCCGGAAACAAATTGAGGAAGCTGACTTCATTATTCTTAATCGAGTAGATGAACTGTCTGTAAGCCAGATAGAACAATTGATTCACTTGTTAGCAAAAGAGTATCCCCATATCCCCGTTGTTCGCATGTCGGCTAAGTCTGGTGAAGGATTTGATGCCCTATGCGAATACCTTGACCAGCAGGGACTATTTGGGCAACGCGTCATGGAAGTCGATTACGATATTTATGCGGAGGGAGAAGCGGAACTCGGATGGCTCAACTGCCAAGCTACACTGAAATCATCGGAGTCCTTTGAGCTTGATAGTTACTTGATGACTTTGATTAATAAACTTCATCGGGAGTTTAAATCGGTTGGAGCAGAAGTTGCTCACTTGAAGGCAATTGGAATGACCGATGGGGTTTATGCGGTAACCAACTTAGTGAGCAACTCAAGCGAGGCTACGCTATCGCTGCCGTCGAGTTGGTCGGGTAAGGCTGCCGATTTAGTTCTTAATGCACGCGTGGCTTTAGCGCCTGAAGAATTGGAGCAGTTGGTGCGCAACAGCATTTCTAAGGTATCTGGTGACCTTGGAATCACTGCCGATGTCCATGCTCTGCAATGTTTTCGCCCTGGCCGTCCCGTTCCCACTCATCGAATCAATCCTTGATCACCGAAGGTTGTAGGCCGCGGTCCCAGATTAACCGGCAGAAACTGAATTAGCATTCCACCGAAGGGATACGGACTCTGTGTCCATTGACCGACCGCAGGTGCGCCGATTGTTAAAGTCTAATAGCGTGCCCACGGAACGGTGTGTTGATATCTGCCATCTTCTGGTACACAATTTTCGCTAGGACTGATACGATCTCTCTTCATGCTAAGCGGAATTCGCATATGGCGGATCCTGCACGCACCCAACGATTTCTTATTACTGGGAATCGTTCGGCTTTAAGTTATTGAAGTAGAATGTCTTGCCTTGCATATTGAATCCCGGAAAATTTTTATCTCCCAGGCCAGCTTCGACATAACTCGTCACAGTACCCTTGGAATCGAGCCAGACAGAAATTCGCCGATCCCAAAATAAACAACATTTCCTGTTGTGTGAGCGAGCGATATCGGAAGCCCATTGCTCAGCTTCCTCAAGTCCAAAGATATGCTCGGGGAGATCTTGAAGAGCGTAAATATTTGCCATCAAGCGAATCAGCAGATAAGGTTTGCTAGGTTCGCTACACCACTTCATCCATTTCTCAAACCAGACTCTGCGATCGCACTCGATTAATCGCTCTACTTCCGAGTATTTGACCTCGAGAGCGGTGATGAGTTTTCCCAGAAGTTCTTTGCTGATCGCCCCCGTGATTTCAAAGGTACGAATTCTGCCACCCGACTTAGCGATGTTTGTGCAGCCAGCTTTGGCGGCTAATTCGCCGGGCTTTAGACCTTGAGCAAGTCGCTCCTGCTCAAAGTAACGGGAAAGATGAGTCGACATGGCAATCTCCGAATGCTTGCCAAAAGATGACAGGCGATTGATCGTCTGAACGTGGCAGTCGTCACTGCCACCACTCAACCGATTCTATCCGGCGAGTGGAGTGGAAATCCGATCCAGGATCATCAGTGATTTAGAACATTTTTGGCCAACGTGTGTTAGACGAATCGAGTTGCCAAAAGGTTTCCAAATCAGGCTCTTTTAGCAAGAAAATCTCTGATGTTGCGGAGTCGACCAATCAAGTACTGTCCAATTAAAGGGAGTTAGAAAGATAGGTGGTCATGATCTGCAAAGGGAGCCATCAGCGAATTATTGCAGTCTGCCTAGATTTGTTAAGGCAATAGAAAACCGAAACTGAGCATCAAGCGACTTGCATCTTGTTCTGCTAAATCGCGGTTCATTCTCATGCCCCAAAGCAATTCGCCCCCAATGAATAGACTTGCGGTAGGTTGCCAAATCAGATTCGTCGCTAGATACTGCGTCCGCTGAATGCTGTCGGCAGGTTGTAAAGTCGTAGTGTTGACATCCCCCTTGCTGTAGGTCACGTTTGAGCTCCAACGCTCATTCCATTGGTGGGTCAGTCCGACGTACCAAGCATAAGTCTCCAAGGCGATCCCTTCCCCTGGTCCGCTCGGGGCAAGATCGGGTAGATCGCGATAACTTCCAATACCATTTCCCCATAGGACTCCACCATAGAGACGATCGCGCTGAGTGAAGTCCAGCAATCCTGTTGTATTGATTCCTCCGCCATTGAATGGAATCACCTCTCTACCGGTCGGCTGGAAACCTATTCTTCTTGCCAGTCCAGCGATTTGCAGTTGAAAGCGATCTCCTACCAGACGAGCGCGAAGAATCGCATCAGGTAATGGACTTCGGGGAACTCCCAAATCCAGAAATGGTTCTTCAACCGTTACCCGCGCATCTTCAATAGCTCCAGCAATGATTAAATGATCGTTCAGAAATTTTTTCGAATAACGCACCTGCGTCTGACGTCGACCAACACTCGCAACATCACCGACAAGATCCAGTGTGTTAGGTAGTGCTGCTCGATGTGTGAATGTAGTCCATGTTTGCCCGACAATTAGGTTCTCATATTCGCCGTAAGCATGTCTTAAACGAAGTTGATTGTCGTAGCCAAAAAAATCTCCCTCAAACATGATGCGAAGCGGTTTTCCCGTATCGGCTATCCATCTTGCGTCGCAATTCAGCCGCGTTTGTCTTGCATGAAAACGTGTGCTTGTCCATTGAGGCTCACCAATTGGAATCGTCACCGGATCGAAAGTATCTCTCGATTCGATTGCTCGGAAGTCATGGATCAAGTCGGCTTTCACGTATCCACCGATCTTCGCTGCCCATCGGTCATTGCGCAGCGTCAGGCCGCTCAGAAAGTTGGCTGGGAAGTCATTGAAATTGATTTGACCTTGCGTTGAAACATCAGTCTCCGAAAATGCTGCGTTTGTCGCTATCCAATCTTCTTCGATGGGCGTCATAACAGAGTTAGAAGAAGATGAACCGGAGCTTTGCTCCGAATCGCCGCCGTTATTCGGCGCAGTACTTCCTGCTGGGCCTGATTCGGTTAGATCGCGTTGCAATGGAGATGGATTGAGTTCCGTATCTTGGCTGTCGATCGCATCACGTACAACAGCTGCATCTTGCGAGATAGAGGAAGCTGAAAGAACCCCAACCTGCGAATTCTTCTTCTCACCAATCCATCCGCTGAAACCTTGCATAGCAACCACAGGACCCTGCGTAGAAACCTCGAAACCCTGCGTCGTAGTTGCCTGGCTCGTACCTTGTCGGGATGCACTTAAAATTCTCTCTTGTCCTAGCGACGTGGCACTATGAGCCACCATGATCGCCAAGGTGCTCGCCAGCATAAATCGAATTGAGATTATGCGGAAACTCACGTGCCATTTTCCTAACGTTAAGCAAAGCTAGCAAATCTTGCGGAGTTTACGAATTTCGTTTCTCGCTTTTTGCTTGTAGTCGCTGGCGACTTGTTAAGCCTTAACGCCTACATAGGCTGTATCGACAGAAGGGTCCGTTCGCTTCAAAAACGAGTTGGGCGTTAAGCGATTTTTCAAACGATTCACGTCCTAATTGGTCTGTCTACTAACTTTGGCAGGTGCAAGACCGTACTCATCTTGGATAATTCCTGCACGAATTCGATAGATCAGGGATTGTGGCACGAATCGACCACAATCGCCGGTTGAGACGGAACGCAGCTGCTTAGTAGGCAGGTTTCATATCGTTAGCACGGTTTTCATCGCTAAAGATAGGGAGCTGAGTACAAGAAAGACACGCCAAGATTTGGCCTACAAAAGAGAGTGATCAACTCTTCGTCGTGTGCTAGAAAGGCTGCTGGAATGGTCTTTCTAGGGCCATTACTTATCCGCCAATAATGAGGCGGGGCGGCGAAGAGATTCGCAACCCCGCTGAAACGAGCGCCCAAGGTGGAATGAGCGAAGAAGTTGAATCGATTCGTACAACTAAAAACGTAAATTTGCTCGGATACCAGTGATCAGAGTGTAATCGACATCAGGTCTCGACGGTAACAGAACTTGACCATCGGCCGTGATCGATAGTCGTGGGGTAATATTAAAGTTGTGAAAGATTTCGGTACCTTGTCCATCACCGATTCCGCCGACTGCAGCGGAGACTAATGGAGCGATTTGATTGCTGAGACCTGAGTAGAAATACCCAATTCCAAAAGTATCTTGTTCGCGGCCAAAAAGTTTGCTGTTACCACCGATACCGGCGCTAGCGAACCAAGCGATCGGATTGGTAGCAGGATCTGCTATCCCTGCACGGCCGAAGACTCCCCATCCTTGTTTTGGATTCTGCGGATTTACAACTAAGTATTGATCGCAGTTCCAGTAGAGCGACCAAGAGTCATCGGCCCGCTCAATAGGGATGTTTGGTAAGACAATGCGTGGATCTTGGTCGAGCGCTATATAGTTTCGGCTGCTCCATGTCCCTGCAAAAAGCTGATGTCCTGGAAGTCCAAAGAAATTCGTTGGTAATCTCAACTCTGGAGCCAGTACCACGCCTTCATTAAACAGTTCATCGAAACCGCTACTGCGGGCCGTATCCTTCGCATTGAGAACAGTGAATGTGAAGATCGGTTCCCCTTGATCAAGAATGACGAAACCGGTACCTAACGTTGCATATGCGATTGTTCTCAGTCCAATCGGCGTAACCACGAAGGCTGTATTTGAAAACTGCGTCAAGCCGCGACCATGAGCGAAAGCGTTGGCATCGCCATCTAGCGTATCGAGCTTGCCTGCGAATACAGCGAAATTCTCGGAGAACGCTTGTGTGAACAACACGTTGGTAAGATAAACCTCCTCCGACCTTAAGGTTGGTAGGTCGGCAAGAATGGAGGGTGGCAAAATCGACCCTGCAGGCTCTGAAATAGTTTCACCAAACCGGTGCTCTGCTCGAACCTTGAGGAACAAACCAGGAGGGCCTCCCATTTTCATGAAGTCGACATTGGCCAGATAGTCTCCATGGCCGGCATATCGAAATTCTTGCTCTATTCCCCCGCCTGCAACTCCATAGTAAAAGTTGGTGAGGTTGTTGGAAATGTTAATGCCTTTCGCGGCGAGGCTTTTGCGAAATGCAGTATCTTCGCCATTCCACCAACCGTCACAGTAGGTATCGCTATAACCGCCGCAATCGATAAACTCATCGCAAGCAATAGCCCCTTCGCTATCGCAACCTATTGCTTCTTTAGGAGAGATTTCGCTGTCAGAAGCTGCGACCACTTCGTTGGCTAATGATTTCTTTGCTTGAATCTCTTGAGCCAAGCCGATGTGGCAAGGTAATCCCAGGAAAATCGCAACCTGCGCGAGTCGTTTCACATATTGCCGAAACTGCGAAGCTATGGAAGACGTGGTCATCTCCGGACTCCTTCCCATCTCTGAAAGTTATCTGAGCCGCCTTGCTCAGTAAGTGTTTCAATTTCAGAAAGCAACCGAGCAGCGCTCCGATGGTTGCTTTAGGGCTCGAGAAAACGGTTCGTTCCCTGACAGCAAACTTTTCGCTAAACGACAACGATTGCCGGTATCCTCGCCCGTCGAGAACTTTCGGTACACGACATTGCGGTGCTTTATGGAATATCGAGAACTTTCGCGAATAACTCAACCTCTTGGGAGGCTGGCAGTGTCCTTTGTTAAGCTTTGCGGATCGTTCGCATAATGAAGCATATTCTCTATCGATATCATGCAACCGATGCGCAAAAAAACATTGTGCTATTCACATTAGCTCCAATAGATAAACCGACATTACCAGTGCGAAAATCGACAGCAGGATCGCTATCGAAAAAGCGAAAGTGGAGCCAAATGCCCTACGAAATTCGTTGCGATCGATCGCTTGGATGTAGCGACGGTGGCGTATGGCAGACACTAACAGGACGATAATGCCAAACCAGATTAAGATCACGCCAAGGGGTATCGAAAGGCTGTTGCGGGGTAGCTTTAAGGCGGAGCCGACAACATCGACTTCAGCGAGAAAAAGACCGAACCTTTCCACCACAAATCCGAAGCCCAAAAGAGCCAGTCCTGTCCGTATCCAAGCCAAGAAAGTTCGCTCTGCCGCCAAGTAGATTCTGGGATCGACTTCTGGCTCTGCACTTTGTTTGGATTCGCCATTAGCTGGGGCGTGTTCTGCTTGGTTTCCCATGTCACGGAATCCTCGTTGATCCAATGTGGCTTGAATGTCTGTTACATACGAGCCCTGTCTATCGACATTCTACTTTTCTGCAAGCCGCGCATTCGATCGAAACATCCATTTCCAGCCAAATTGGATCATCAAGAGTTGTCCGAAACCAATCCAGGCAAGTAGTCCAACAAGCAGATACCAGCAGACCGCCATCGCGGATCTTACTCGCTGATGGATTGTCTTCAATTGCTCACGCTGTTGACCGAACTCTTTCCTTAAAGCTTCCAAGAGTTGATCGACCTGCTCAATCTTTGTCATTATGGTCGGCCGAAGATTCATAAGCTTTTCAAAGTTTTGGACGGAATCTTCTTTACGCCTTATCTTTTCAACGCAAACTTCGGAATCGCGAATGCCTGTCATAAGATTTTCAAGAGGCACTTTCGTTTTTCGAAGAATGACTCTGAGTTTGGAAGCATTCTCCGATGACGATGTGGTCCCGAAATCAGTCGCGACCGCCCATTGATCGATGATTTCCGTTGTGATGTCACAGCATTGAATCAGCAAGTTGATGCGGTCGGCTAACCCTGATAGGCGCTTTTCAAGATAGGCCACTTCGGGGCGTTGCAAAACTTTTTCAAGTACTGCTTCGTCGACTTTCTCCTGAGGCTGAAGATCTTTGGCGGAGATCATATCCAGCGAAGTCTGAATCGATTCATGAACGCTTCCGGCCTGCTCTTCAAGCTTAGAAATCCAAATGTCGGCTTGATCGAAGATTCTCTCATTAAAGGTCTCTAGCCGAGTTGTCGTTTCCGAAGTGCCAACTATCCCGAAGATACAGGCTGATACACCGATAAGTCCAAGCAGAGCAATGATAACCCCAAAGCATCTGCGTAAAACAATCATTTTCTAATGAACCTTTTCCAGAGATTGTAACACGATCGATACTACGAGTGTTTTGAAAGTTTTTGTTCTAGTAGCTCGATGCGGCTTGTCAGTACAGCAATATCTTCGGACTTGGCAATTCCGAGTCGATTGAATGCATCGGAGATGCGGTCGTCGATCAAGCGTTGCAGCCCATCGCTGATCGATTCGGTTGTTTTACGTGCTTCTGCTTTGAGCAATCCCATTTGAATAAAAGCATGATCGATTTGGCTATCGATTTGCTTGCCAAGTTGCTGGCGAGCCTCATCGCTACGACGGCACACTTCTTCTTGAAATTCCTTCGCTTGCTGCTCGCTCAACGGGATTTTTTTGGTCACCTCAGCCACGATGTCGGAAATTTTTTCCTGCGTCAGGCTCGCTAGCCCAATGCTCGAGAAAATACTTTGCTTCAAAACTTCAAACATGGTAGGCCTCTTTCGTATCTTGGAATTCAAAATCGGTCAGGTGAGTATGTTGTAATTTTCGCGAAGCTAAGTGACAACTTCGTGAACAACTCGACCTGACACATCGGTCAGTCGATAATCGCGCCCAGCGTGGTGATACGTAAGTTTTTCATGGTCAAAACCCATTAGATGCAAAATGGTCGCATGCAGGTCATGGACGTGTACTTTGTCTTCCATAGCCTTGAAGCCGAATGGGTCTGTAGCGCCGTAGGCCATTCCACCACGTATGCCACCTCCCGCCATCCATACTGTAAAGCCCCAGGGGTTATGATCGCGGCCATCTGAACCTTCTGTGGAAGGTGTTCGTCCGAATTCACCACCCCATAGCACCAGGGTTTCATCGAGCATTCCCCGCTGCTTTAAATCAGTGAGCAAAGCAGCAACGGGCTGGTCAATATCCTTACATAAATCTTTGGTAGCTTGCGTATGATTAGAGTGAGTGTCCCAGGGTTGTCCGTTTCCGTAATACACCTGCGTGAAACGTACTCCACGTTCGGCTAGTCGACGTGCTAACAAACATCCGTTTGCGAAATGGCTCTTACCATAAAGCTCTCGAACATGCGCGGGTTCTTTCTGTATGTCGAACGCGTCAGATGCCTCCATTTGCATTCGATAGGCGGTCTCCATGGAACGAATTCGTGCCTCCAAATCGGGATGTTGGCCACGTTGAGTTATATGTTTCTGGTTGAGATCTCGCATCAAGTTCAACTGCTTTAATTGCTCCTCACTAGTGAACTGTGGATTTGCGTTACTCAGAAAAGGAATCATCTTATTGGGATCAAGATTGCTGTGATTGACATAGGTACCTTGATGCTCGCCTGGTAAAAAAGCATTGGTCCATAGCTCTGAGAATCGCACTGGTCTTCCAGGACAACAAACAACGAAGCTAGGAAGATTCTCGTTGTCACTTCCCAAGCCGTACGATAACCAAGCGCCAAGCGTTGGGCGATTGGGTAGTAAGGACCCATTGTTCATCATGAATAACGCTGGGCCGTGGTTAGGATTGTCCGTGTGCATCGAGCGGATAACACAAAGATCGTCAGCGCACTTTGCCGTCATGGGAAGTAGCTCACTGACTTCAAGTCCACTTTCGCCATGCCTTGAGTACTTGAAGGGTACCGCCATCAACACTCCCGTTGGTCGCTCGGTGCGCAGATCGGCACCAGCGGGTTTCTGGCCAGCAAATCGGTTGAGATCCGGTTTAGGATCAAACAGATCGCACTGAAATGGGCCACCATTCATAAATAGATGAATGATTCGCTTAGCCTTGGGCGCGAACTGTGG
>JBEGUT010000056.1:0-12189 GCA_041178745.1 Planctomycetota bacterium
CGAAGTTCTTAACGACTTCCAATGTTTCGGTGCGGAAAACCCCGGTTTGGCTAGCCGAAGTATCGGCGATCACCATCACCTTGCCAAAACCCTCGGTCGGCAATGACTTCAAGTCTGGCTGCAAACTCAAAGCAAAGAACGTCTTACCGCTCGACGTCGAGTAAGTTGCCAAACGACTGACGCCATCATCAGCCTGCAATGCAGCCATAGGCAGGGCTGAAAAACCAGCCAGTACTAGAAGTTGTCGCAATTGCCAGCGGCGAAGAGACATAGATAAACGCTCCGAAAACCGATAGTTTCAAGGCCAGACAAGTTTATTTCTATTGGCCGTTGTTCGCACTTGGAACAACTACCAACGCTCGAATCGAAATCACTATAAACTGAGATTGAATCGCAATTTTCTGAATCAACCCTTCTTCCAGAATAATCGCCGATCTTCACCCGTCGAATAAAAAACCCAAATTCCCTGGCTATTTCATCCAGAGTCTACCACTCCACCCGACCAACGCGTCGCGCGTGCATCGCCTCCGATCTGCTCCCTCTAAGCCGAACCCGCACCGTTACTGAACGCTTGCAGATCACGGGAATCGTCTTGGCGACCCGCTTTCTACTCAGCCCAAGCCGGTAATGCAGCCAGCCAAGAAAGAACGGCTAAGATGCGTGGCAGCAAAATGCGTACCAAAAAAGGCTTCTATGGCAAGTCACCTGAAAACAGCCAAAAACGGTCGTCAACCTAGACCGGAGAACTACCCATTGGTGGTATATTCTCGACCTAGACATCTCAGCAACACACACAAGCAACCACAAAGAGACACCTCTTTGAAGTGTAGTATTATAAATAGGCAATTAGATACCTTGCGGTTTAATTGCATCAAGCTGCGCCAATGTTTCGAAATGCAACACTCTTTAGCCACCTGTCAGATCCCTCAATTTCAAAAAAGCCTACGGAACCGCAATTTTCGGTTGAATCGTTACGGTTTAACCAACCGATACCGCTAGAAGATTTCGCGCTAGTCTCTGCGCGCACTTTGAAGGGTGCGTTCCGGATGAAGCTAGGTGGTCTGAAGACGAAATCGAAGAAGTTATCCGTTTACCAGCAAACCATTGTATCGCCACTTTGAGGTCGCTAGGCCTCAAGGTGGCACAACGGGACTTGCGGCTACGAGGAGTTTAGCGGTGAAAAAACGAACGCTCCGACAGAAACCTGTTCAGTTTCTTGTTGCTTTGGCGATGGTGGTTCAGTTGTCGCAACTGGCCCCAAGAGCAATCGCTCAGGAGGACGGGGCACGCGTTGCCAGTCGCTCGACGACCCAATTCGGCAAAATGAATTGGCCACAGCGTTCATCGACTAGCAATACAGGGAAAACAGCCGCTCCACCGAGCCAACCTGGAATTTTCCGTGGAGGCTTAGTTCAACAACTCCGTTCGATTACCAACTCGGTGCTTGGTGATAGCAGTGAAACGAATACGGAGCCGCCAGCGAGCGATTCAGGTGAAAACCGGCCAGCTATCCCAACTCCCCCATCGCTGAAAGATGTCGTGGACGCACCAGCCGATAATGGCGATGGTGGCGACTGGGACCAGAACATTCCTGATTCACCTGAATTAGACGTTCCTCAGTCTCGCGACACCTCCGCCGATGAAGAAAATAGAGAAGCCGAGGACAGCTCCAAAGAGAATCTGTCATTACCTTCGATTCCGTCAGGCAATTTGCTTGAAGTACCTTCGCTCCCCGAAGGCGCAATGCCAACTCCGAGCATTCCCGGCACTTCGCGATGGCGCAATCAGAAAGTGGCCCCTGTGATCGACCCACCTGGCACGGGAACTCGCAACCGAAATGGTTCAGCGCCGCGAACCCCGACAGCTTCCACACCAAACAGCAACTCACCTATTAGCAACTCGCAGACCCCCAAGTCACCCAATACCTCGGCTGCTCGCACTGGCAGTCGCCCGGTCACTGCGCAGAACCCAGCTGTGCCGAAGAACCTCCCATCAAGCAGTTCATCGGCTTCTAAGACTGCGCCAAGGGGTTCTTCAAATTCACGTATTCCAACGCCACCATCCAACGCTCCGTCCCTGTCACTTCCAGCAGATGATGCTGCCAAGGGAGTTGTTGATTCGAAAAAGCCGATCGCAACATCCTCCCCAGTGCCGGAACCATCCAAGACAAATTCGTCTCGCAAGTCGGTCAGCAACAAGCTCGACGAAGGTAAAGCGAGTGGCAGCAGTATCACGGCCATGGACCTCAACTCTGGTCGCGTGAAGCTGTCAGATCGCCAATCTGCTTCCTCGGGTAATACTAGCAACGAAGCCACTACCCCAGAGGCTGTCTCAAGTGATTCGACACCACTGGTGAGCAAGAAGCTCCCACCGGCGCGGTCTGACAAACGTGCAAAAGCACCAGCTTTAAACGCTCCCACGAATTCCGTGACAAGCTCTGAGGCAACTGCGACAACGCCAAACAGCGAATCGACAAGCGAGCAAGCCTCAACCTCTCCCTCCATCGCAGCTTCGGGTTCCTCCGGGTCGGAAAACTCTCCAGCGGAATCCTCCACAACCGAGACTTCGGCTCCTTCACACAGCTTGTCGGGGTCTCCGACAGTTGCCGAATCGAGCCCAGCGATGAAACCTGAAACCAGTGTCACAGCTCCTGCGAAGGAGGATTCCAAGCAGACGACGAGCGAAACTCTAGGCAATCGAAATACACGGCTAACTAACAACGAATCTAGCCCTACTCCATCGGTCAGTGGCGGAGCGTCCAAATCTTTGGATATGGAAATTCCCTCCGTCATGGTCCGACTGGTAGGACCAGGCGATATCCCCGTTGGCCGCAAGGGCGACTATGAATTGACGACTAAAAACACCGGAGCCATTCCGCTCAATGGTGTCGTCATCCGCATGGACATTCCCAAGGGAGTCACTGCAGACATCGCTGAAACCAACAAGTCGGAAGTGGAAACAGAAACCATGGAAGACGGTACGGTTGCTTTGCTGTGGCAGGTTGCTGAGCTTGGGCCTGGCAAATCTAAATCTTTGCCGGTGAAACTCACCGCCTCGGAAGCAAAGAATTTCGCTATCGCCTTGGAATGGACGGTCCTACCGCAAAACGGTGAATTGCTCGTCAACGTACAACAACCACTATTGCAAATCGGATTGGAAGGTCCTTCCGAGGCTCCGTATGGCATGCCGCAGATGTATCGATTGAAGATCAGCAATCCCGGTACAGCGATTGCCGAGGATGTTGTCTTGAATCTCTCAGCTGAACCTTATGGTTCCAACAGCAGTCCGATCGGCTCGATCGCTCCCGGTAGCCACCGCGTTGTCGAAGTGGAACTGACCTTCCAGCAAAGAGGGAATTTAAAAATCAAAGCAGAGGCCGTCGGCGCTGGAAACTTGAAGAGCGCCTCGGAGGTTAATGTCCACGTCAAGCAAGCCGTGCTGCAAGCCGCCTTAACTGGTCCTGAAACGGAGTATGTAGGAGCCATCGCTGAATACTCCATGGAATTGACCAACAGCGGTGATGCGGTCGCCGAGAATGTGATTGCTCAAATCCAACTTCCCGAAGGAGTCAAACTCAGCGCACTACCCAATGGCACACGACTGAGCGGCCGTAATTTGTTGTGGGAAGTGAGCAGTATCGAAATCGGCAAATCTGCCAAGCTCCATTGGCAATCCGAATTACAAAACGCGGGAGATCAAGTATTCGAAGTTACCTGCCGCGGCTCCGCAGGTGCAGCCGCCGTGGCTAAGGTACAAACCTTGGTAGAAGCAGTTGCCGACTTGAAGCTCACACTTTCGGATCCTCCATCACCTGCTCCTGTTGGTGAAGAGGTAAACTATGAACTTGAGATTTTCAATCAAGGCAAGCAGTCCGCGAACCAAGTTCGCGTGGTCGCTCAGTTCTCTGAAGGCATTGAGCCATCCAAAGCAGAGGGTGCCGAGCACAAGATTGTCACCGGCCAAGTGATCTTCGAACCGATCGCAAAGATTGCTCCCGGTGAAAAAGTGAAACTTCAAGTGCGAGCCCTTGCATCACAAGCGGGCGTACATCGCTTCCGAATCGAAGTGCAAACGGAAGATCAGGAAGTGCATCATGTCCTAGAAGAATCGACACGATACATGCAGACCGCAGTGCGACCCACGGGAACCAAACTGCGTTAGTCACTAAAACTCCATTAGATTGCGAGATCAACCTAAATCACTCTCGCCATTCAACTCACTCGATGCTGTAGTGCCAAGACTCCAACTTGTCACTACAGCATTTTCATTTCAGCGCAGATAAAAAAAGAGTTTCGTTCAAATCGCTGTACATAATCTTCAACAAGATGGGCTTCCACGCAACCGAAAGTGCGTAATAACTAGTCGAACCGAGCCTACTAAAGGGCGTTTCATAGATACTCATAACTTGCTTCGAAAATTGCCTTATCAACAATCCAGACATCGTCGGGATCGGTTTTGCTTTGCACCAGATAATCGTGGGCTTTTCCTGTCAACTCTCCCCAGCGAGCTAGAACTCGGAACGGGTGAGCGATCGCAACAGCCTGTACCGATTGCAAATCAGGCTTTGGATCAAATCGTTGCCACCCCTCCTCGTCAAAATGGCTCGATGCAAAATACCTCTCCAATAAAGACTTCTCCCTCTGTGGCCAACACTCATGTTCTATTCCTCGGCAGAGATAGTCTCCCACCTCCGCATTAACAAACCCTTCAAGTGTTTTGATTTGACTTGCCCGTTCCAGTCGCTTGGCCCATAGAGACTTGATTTTTCGTGCATCACGAAGACCCGAGACTATCTCGGGAATTAGGCGATCATCTGGATTTAAAAGTAACGGCTTTGACAAGTTCCAGTACCCTTCTCTCGTTGGACGATCCTGCTATCGGCGATTCATTTCCCAAGACAGTGTGAATGGTATCAAACTGCCAAGGACACCGCTCTGTTTTTTGAAGCAACTCTTAACAGCGAATCCCGTGAACCGCTCTTCCAGAAAAGAAGGTATCAAGCATCAACGCAAAACGGCTGATTCACATCGACGATGTAAACCAGCCGTTCCACTTGAGATACAAAATATTCTTACAGTTGCTTAGTGCGCGGGTTCCTCGTGCGGCTCGCTATGCTCCGTAGCATGAGCCTCTTTCCCGGAATCAACATGAGTGCCGCCATGATCTTCTGATTTTGCATGAGCAACTTCAGCGCTGGCACCGTGCGATTGACCATGCCCATCGGCTGGATCGATTCCATGACTTCCCGAAGACGCGGTACCATGAGAGTCGCCATGCCCATCTCCCTTAGCAACACCGTGATCTGATCCATGACCCGCCTTGTCCTCACCGCTATGCGTTGCAGTGTGAGAATCCTTCGACTCCTCTTTCGCTTCTTGGAAGTCGCCATTGTGAGGCTTGGTATTCACCAAGTCGCTTGCCTGCGGTTGTGTGGGTAAATTCGCAGGGAACACAGGGAGTTCCATGAATTGGGTTACTAACACTTGATCGATGAGACTATCTCCAACTCGCTCGTCGATCACCTTCTTCAGTCCCGCTTTCATTTCTACCATCTTGGGATCTTTAAGCAGTGCGGGCTCGGTGTGTCGGAAATATTGTTCGATCGCTTCATGCACCTGCCAGAAGTGTTGATTCAAAGTATTCCTACCCTGAAATCTACGGTTATGAGTCAGAACCGCATGCACTTGAAAACGAGTCCAGGTCTTTCTGTCAGGCGAAACAAACTGAAACTCACCCAAGGAAAACTCACGGCTAACGGTGGTCTGCAGTCGGCTTGCCTGCGAACGGATGTAACCGATGATACTGCCATGGATAATAACCAAAAGCAGAACCAGTCCAGCGATCCAATATCGGCGAAAAAAGTCAACCATGGCAGAAACGTCTACAGCTAAAACTATGTTGCTTCGCTATCAAGAAAACCGAAGAATCTGATCCCGAAAGAGCAAGGCCAAGAAACATTCCAGACAAAGCGCTTTTTCGAGACCTACAAACCCTAGGTCATAGCGAGTCGTAGACGAAAAATGGAAAAAAATAGAGAGCCATTTTTTTATGGTTACCGGGGTGTCGCTAACTATTCAACCGCTACAAACGATACGACCGTAATGAATCGAACTCACAAGACGATTCAACGGACCTTCTTGAGACTCCCACAAGAAGACGCCAGCCCACTCTCCTAACACCGACTTCAGTCGATACCACTTCAGTAACATCTCAAAACAATAACGCGATGCGACGGTCAACGTACGCTTCTCTAGCCCGCGAATTTTGTATTATGCAAACTGACATTGCTCGATTACGAAGATGCTTCCGTCTCGCTGTCACCCGAAAGTTTCTGTAGCAAGCGTGCGCGGATTCGATTTCCAGCTTCTTGCGGACTGGGAGATTTTTTCAGTAACTCAATCGCCTCAGGAATTTTGCCGCTGCTTTCAAGTGCCCGGGCCGTATTATACCACAAGCCACTTTGCCAACGCTGAAAACCCGCCAATCCCCCAGCTCTCTTCTGAAGCCAACTTAAGGATGACTCATAGTTAGCTTTATCAAACTGTAACAGACCAATCAGGTACGTAGAGTCAATCTTGGCTTCGCGATAGAAACCGATGACCTGATTTAATCGGGCCTCAAATCGTTCCAAAGGCTCATTCGGCATTCGCACAATGCCTAAAAGCTTTTGCAATTCTGGTTCATATGGGAGTTTCTCCAAATCCTCTTCTGGCACGCGGCAAGCCATATAAAGCGACATTGCGCCTTGCTTCTCATCCTCGTTACTCCACTCTCCCTGAAGGTGCTTATATTTCGCAGAGATCAGTGGCGTGTCATTAAGGTACATCGCAAATCGCTGCATGTATCGCGCAGAAAACTCGTTTGGTTCCAGCAAGCGTTTTTCTAATTCTTCTGAATACACCTGCGTCAACAGTGGCATGGTCCAATACTGAACCGCAGAGATACCAGGAATTTTTTTCAGCCGCTCGGCGATCGCATCAACATCCAACCAAAGCTCGGTCCGCTGATCGCTAGTAAGACTTTCCTGCAACCGCTTCATGCGACCGGTGATCGCTGCCGAATCAGCATCAATCAAAGCGACTACGTTTTTCAGATCCTTGGACTCCAAGGGATATTTGAATAAGCCGACGACCGTCAAGCGTCTCAAAATACTCTCATCGCTACTTGCTTGACGAAGTGTGGCGATCCCCTTTTGATTGGGACCTGGCACTGGAATCCCCAAACGTGAATCGAACAAAAATATCTCATCACCGACAGGGACTCCCATCAACCATAATCGGACCGGCGATGAGTTATCTCCACTTCCCAGCCCCAACCACACCGTGAGAATATTTCGCTCCCGCGCCAGTTCGCTGAATACTCTTCCGCGTTCAATAAAATCACCACGACCATACAGCATCGTTTGCCATGGCTGCTGCCGATACCCTTTTCCTTCATCGGTCAGCGGTAATCGAGGATCCTTTACTAAGGTTTGGACTTCTTGTGGTTCGCCTTCCAACTGCACATTACGAATCGTCCAGTCAAAAAGCTTGTAAGCGGTTTGCAACTCAAGCTTACCAGCATCCGTCAAAGCAGTTCCACCCTCGATCTGAGGATTATCTAGCCACGTAGTCCACAGAGGATCGGTAACTTTGGACTCGCCACACCACATTGAAACGGTTTTTAATAAACGGCTCTGAATCACATGAATAACATCGGCCGACGTGAACTCGCGACTATCGACTCGCTGCAACGAAGGCATTTCACGAAATTCCTTCGGCAGAGTCTGTACCAAATTGGGCACCTGCGTCTTGCTGACTTCGTTTGCATCGGTGGACATCCAAGTGTTGAGCTGATATCCGATTTCCTTAGCCGCTTGATCGCGATTGAAACGCGAAAACTCGTCGGCAAACCGCATCGCTTCGCGAAGGTTTTCCGTTTTGTTTTCTTCCGCCACAACTTGCTGTTGTATCTGCTCGGCTCGCTGAGGCTGATTGGGTTGGCAACCAACCACGGCAGCAAAGGCTCCCATCAAGCAGCAGCCCACGATAAAACGTGTCATCACCTTACGAGCTCCGAGATTTTCTTAAGTCGACTTAAAACGTTTTCAAATGCATCCAGCGGAATCATGTTGGGACCATCGCTGGGTGATTTTTCTGGTTCCGGATGCGTTTCAAAAAACAACCCATCGGCTCCGATCGCAGCAGCCGCGCGGGCCAGTGGCTCCACCATGCGCCGGTTTCCTCCCGTCGCCCCTCCCAAGCCCCCAGGTTGCTGCACACTATGCGTTGCATCAAAAATCACTGGAGCTCCAAGATCCTGCATTAAAGGAATCGCCTGCATGTCGTTGACCAGTCGGCCATATCCAAAAAAAGTACCCCGCTCACATAACATTGTACCACCAGATCCATGCTGCCTAGTCTTTTCCAATACGTATTGCATATCGCCAGGGGCCATAAACTGACCCTTTTTCACATTGATGGGCCGCCCCGTTTGGGCAACTGCCACTAAGAGATCGGTTTGCCTAGCTAAAAAAGCAGGCACTTGTAAAAGATGACAGACCTCGGCAACCGCGGCCGCCTGATCCGGTAAATGCACGTCGGTCGTTACCGGTAAACCGGTGCGACGATGAACCTCCTCAAGCACCCGTAAGCCCTCGTCCACCCCAGGTCCTCGATAACTCTTCACGCTCGTGCGATTCGCTTTATCGAACGAGGCCTTGAATACCAAAGGTAATCCAACCGACTGACTGATCGCCAACAAGCGATCCGCAATATGCAATGTCAATTCCAAAGACTCGATGACGCATGGTCCAGCAATAATTAGAAGCGGATTGCCCGGACCACATGCATGGGGTCCAATCTTAACTGCTTCAATCGGCTTTCCGGCAAAAGAGGATTCCATATCGTCCCTTTTTCACTCGCTTCCCTGAGTCTTAACAAACAGTAACTTCATGATTCGTTGGAACTAAAAATCTTGCAGCTCGGTTCTCGCATCTTTTTATTACCGCGAACACTAACCAGGCTCGAGTTCAGCTTCAGCACAGGTTCGGGGTCAGCTCTGCAAACATCGCTCCATACCATAGCCCGTGGAGCTAGGATTTGCACTACCGTATCACGCTCCACCTCATGACTCGACGACAGGTTACGGTACTAACAACCTCACACGCTGCGGAATCACTCGAACCTCAATCGGCAAAACCCCGCCGTAGTCGCCATCCACTTGGTAAGGAACCTCATCCTTCGATTCGAGAACAATCGACTTACATCTTCCCACTCGGCAATCCTGCAATTGCCTATGCGAACGCCACAGAATGGCCCACAGATAAGATAAACCGCGAAAAGTCGAACCACCCTGAAAAGTACAAACATCCAGTAACCCATCGTCATCCACCGCATCATCGGCAATCGGCAACCCCGCTGCGTAACGCGGAACATTAAATACAAAAACCCAGCCAGCGGAAAACTTAATCGACTTGCCGTTGTCCCCAGTCAACTTTTCCCGGCCATCTGGGGAATCGATCTTAGGCAAAACATCGGTAGAACTCCTCCGAACCACGTGCGACTGTCCGTCAGAGCGATTCTCCTTGGCGATCTCCTGCCAATCCTCCGATCTGACCTGGATCGCTGGATAACGGTAACTACGAACCGTGTCCCAAATCGGTTTGGCCCAAGTCCAGTGACTTATATGCCCCCGTCGCTCTAAGTGCATCCTGCCAACCACGGCAGCATCAAAACCGCAACTCAACATGACTAAAAACAATCGTCCATTCACTTCACCAGCATCGATCCCAATACATTTCCCTCGCGAAAGTACATCTACAGCCAGATCGATGTCTGCCGAGAGACCGTAATGTTTCGAAAGCAGATTTTCGGTACCTAACGGGAACACCAAAATCGGAACCTGACGATCGATTCGATTGACCACCGCCGCTAACGTTCCATCCCCTCCCGCTGATATCACCGCGGCCAAAGTATCCTCGGACTGCAGGGCAGCAGCCTTTTCCTGCCAGGAATCGATTTGATAGCACAACTCGGCTTCAAAGCCTGCAGTCTGCAGCGTTCGACAGAGCTGCTCCAACAATGGCCTTCGGTCCATAGCGCCACTGTGAGGATTGGCTGCAACCAACACCTTTTTTTTAGCCAACGGTTTCGGAGACGTTTCCATTTCTCTCTGACTTACCCCGGTATCCAAATCTTCATCATCGATATTCAAAACCGTGAGCCGTTCAAGAACTGTAAGCCTTCCCAGCCTCTCATGTTGAATGAAAAACTTGGCTTGAGGAAACTTCGATAAAAAAAGCGAGGTTTAAAATAAAGAAGCGAGGCCAACTTTGCCGATTCTTAGCGATGTGTCGGGGGGCACACACCGAACCCACTTCTACCGGAGAGTTGGGTACAGCACGAAAGGCGGATCTCTAAGTAGCTGCCTAGCCCCCCGAACCATCGAGCGAACATGGTTGGCACAAAGCCCTTACCATCTCACAGACTAGCGTACATATTAGCATGTATTTGCTTGCTCGCGTTCAGCGGATGCAGCCTCTTTCCTGACGTCCGACACAAACCACAGTACTCGAATCCCTTTCCGCAATTAACACGCATTGCGATCTTGCCATTTTACAACCAAAGCGATGAACCCACACTAAGTGGTCGCTTGGTTTCGGCTGCCTACTACAACGAAATGCAAACGATTCCAGGCTTTGAAGTCCTACCTTTGGGAGTCGTCGAGAACGCCTTGGAAGCGTTCGGTCGAGAACCACAAATGGGAAGCGATTTCCAGGAATTTGCGCGATTTCTAGGGGTCGATGCGGTACTCGTCGGCTCCATCACCGACTACTCCTCCTACTACCCTCCACGCATGACACTCCGCACCAATTGGTATGCGGCTAACCCCAACTTCCATCCGATCCCTGTCGGCTACGGCCTACCATGGGGCACCTCGAAAGAAAAACACATTCCTTCATGGATCAAACTCGAGGCAGAGCGGGAATTAGCCAAAAAACAACTCGAAACTCAGACTCCTATGGAATCTCAGATAGAGTCACAGGGTTCGCAAAACTCTCAGGAAGCCGAAGAGCAACTGGCGGCAGAATTCAAGTTAGTCGAAGATGCACTGGAAGCAGATCAAAGCAAGC
The DNA here is from genome assembly GCA_041178745.1 of Planctomycetota bacterium. Classification (GTDB taxonomy): domain Bacteria; phylum Planctomycetota; class Planctomycetia; order Pirellulales; family Pirellulaceae; genus JAFLCP01. The sequence goes on from JBEGUT010000056.1 coordinate 11,114, forward strand.
CTGATGAAGTCCCTTTGGTCGAAACTGTGCCGGAACCTCCGAGCGGTTATGAAAGCATTGATGCACTACCGGAAAACCAACTTCCATTGAGTGATGAGGGACTCGCTGATATGGGCGAGCTACCGACCCAATGGCCCGATCCACGCGGATTCATTCCGGCCGCACCCTCGATCCAACGCCCCAAGGGGATACCACAGAACGAGCCAATCATTACTCATATGAGAGCTTATAACGGTAATGACGAAGATATCACCAAACGGCTCGAAGAATATTATTACTTCCGAGATGAGCTCCGAAATACCGGATGGCAGGCGTATCTCAAACGCAGCGAAGACTTTATACGCTTTTGCTGCCATTTACATATCACCGAAACCCTTGCTTCTCGCGGTGGAGAGTTGGAAAGCCGCGTTATTTTCCGCTGGCCCATTGGCCGATACCAGCGTTAAGTCCAGGAGAATGATCACGCGCGTCTGTTGATCAATCCACCAGACGGAATGACTGCAAATAACTCAATGAGTTCTGCTCTCAACTTTCAGAAGTTCGAGCGGCATCGGCAAGGAGGCTCGGTGATGGCACAGGAAATTAATGTTCTCGCTATGGTCAAGAGCGAAGAGAAGTACATCTTCCTGTTTGACGACTCCCGACGCGCCGAAACCCTGCGAATGCTAGGACGCTTTGCCGCTGATCCGAATCTAAGTTTCTCTTGGTACGATGCAGCTGTTTTAGGACAGAAAGTTCGTCAGTCGATTCCAACATCTGACGAAAGTACGATCGAAGCGATGACAGCAGCTATCCTCCCTGCACAAGCGAACAATCGATCTCGAAGGTTCAATTTGCCCACCTCTTAATCAACCAGGAAAAACAGCCGCCGGGCGACAAGGTCCTGAGTGACGACGCCATGCATTCTGAAATTGCACAGTTCCTTCGCTATCTCGACGTCGAACGCAATGCATCGACCTTGACTATCAAGTCGTACCGAGAAGACCTTATCGACCTCGCCGATTTCCTTGCCGAGCAGCAAGGCAAACCATCGCTGAAGCCCGATGACATTACTCCTCGAGATCTACGCGCATACG
>JBEGUT010000057.1:0-12148 GCA_041178745.1 Planctomycetota bacterium
CGCTCGTTCAACAGCGCCGTCGCCCACTCCACCCGGCTGCTGCGCAGCAAGCGATCCAACCCACACCACGCCAATGCAGCTCAGAACAAGCCAACTCAAGCATTGGGAAAATATGCGTACGGAATGGACTTCCATGATCGCTTCCATGCATCCAGATAAGGTTTTCTTAACGCTGCCTTGCACATCTCTAGTATCGACCACCCAGAACAAACAACCGAACTCGTCGAGCCGCTTTTCTTTGGTTTGATATCAGTTTCCGCAAAGGTTACACATCAAAGCACTCTCGGGACAAGAGCAATCCTAGCAATCACTACAGTCTAAAAACCTTCAACAACACACGGAGAAATGCTATCACAGCCGAGCCACGAAATGAAATTTTTCTTACTTGATAGCTATCCAACAAACATTTCACGAGCGATCGCTAACCAATCTACTTTGTCCGTTCGCTTATGACCGGTGTAGTAATAGGCTTTCTGATGATCAACCACGCGCAACTTTCCTTTGCGACTTCTCGCCAGCTGCTCGATTCGCGATCGATCGGTGTAGGTCAGCACAATGTATTCGTCATCCGTCGTCAGGCTCTTCACCATCCAAATAGCTGCATCGACTCGCAGTTCTGCCAGCTGGAACAATCGCTGAACTTCGATCGGTATCGGACCAAAGCGATCGAGCAGCTCGTTTTTCAAATCCTCTAATTGTCGAATGTCATCCAAGCGAGTGAGCCGACGGTACAAGTCGATCTTATGACGCAACTCAGGAACGTAAATCGTTGGAATCAATGCCTCTACAGGGAGATCGATATCAACTTCCGTCGTGATCTTAGGCGGCTGGTGGGTCAAATTGCGAACAGCATTCTCTAGCAATTGGCAATACAACTCATAACCAACGGCTGCGATATGACCACTCTGCTCATTTCCTAGCAAGTTGCCCGCTCCGCGAATTTCTAGATCGCGCATTGCAATACCGAAACCTGCACCAATATGACTGTACTCTTCGATCGCATGCAACCGTCGCGAAGCATCTGGACTGAGATGCTTGAAGCGATCTACTAGCAAGTAGCAATACGCTTGATGTTTATATCGGCCGACGCGACCGCGGAGCTGATGCAACTCAGATAATCCGTATCGATCCGCTTCGTCGATGAAAATCGTATTCGCGTTGGGAATATCCAAGCCACTTTCGATAATGGTTGTCGAGAGCAGAATATCGTATTTGTGCTCGATAAAATCGACCATCACCTGCTCTAAACGATGCTCAGGCATCTGCCCATGCCCGATGACCAGCCTTGCCTCGGGGACAATGCGTTGCAATCTTGCGGCAAGGAGATGAATGTCCTGAATTCGATTATGAACAAAATAGACCTGCCCATCTCGATTTAGTTCACGGAGGATGGCATTACGAATAATGTTATCATCAAATCGAACGACTCGCGTTTCGACACTGAGTCGATCTTCGGGAGGAGTCTCCAAATTAGAGATATCTCGAACTCCGATCAGTGACATATGAAGAGTACGCGGAATTGGAGTTGCCGACAGGGTCATCACATCAACATTAGCGCGCATCGTCTTCAGCTTTTCTTTGATCTCGACGCCAAAGCGTTGCTCTTCGTCGATGATAATCAAGCCGAGGTTATAGAATTGAACATCTTTCGAGGCGACGCGATGCGTTCCAACGACAATATCGACTCGGCCGCTTTCTAACTCGGTCAACGTTTGCTTTTGCTCGGCCGCAGAGCAGAACCGACTCAGTTTAGCGATTGTGAAAGGGAATTCAGCAAATCGCTGCTGAAAGGTTTTGAAATGCTGCTCAGCAAGAACGGTAGTGGGGACGAGCACGGCAACTTGATAACCGCTATCGACAGCCTTGAACGCCGCTCGCATAGCTACTTCTGTCTTTCCGAATCCAACGTCTCCACAAATCAGCCGATCCATAGGACGAGTGGTTTCCATGTCCCCTTTGGTAGCAGCGATCGCAGCGATTTGGTCTTTGGTTTCCACATAAGGAAAAGAGGCATCAAACTGCGTCTGCCATACGCTATCACCTTCAAACGCGATACCTGGCAGTGACTTTCGCCGCGCCTGAAGCTCGAGGTAATCCGCGGCCATATCGGCGACTGCTTTTTGTGCTGCTCTCTTTTGGCGATGCCAAGACTGGCCACCAATTTTTGCCAGTTTGGGCTTCGATTTGCTACCGCCCACGTATCGTTGTACAAGATCGATTTTAGACGCAGGCACATAAATTTTTGCCCGCTCATCGAATTCAAGCTCGAGATGCTCTTGTTGCAAACCATGACGATCGAGCATCGTCATTCCGCGATAGATTCCTATGCCGTGCGAAAGGTGAACAATCAAATCCCCTTCACGTAAATCCAAAAAACTATCGATCGCTTTCGACTGAATGCGTTTCGTAGGCCTCCGCAACATCGCTCGACGAAAGAGTTGCGTGGCACATAACACTAATTTGCCATCTGGCATGATCTCAAAGCCAGCGGCTAGCGTTGCTGTTACAATTTGAATTTGGCCGCGGTTGAAGCCAGAACTTTCCTTGAGTAATTCTTGCAAACGCTTCGCTTCGCCTTCATTTACGGCAACTAGAATGGTCGAGCGCGTAGATGCCGCGCGATCGACATCCTTGGCTAAGGTTTCAAGTTCTGCGGAAAAACGCTGTACGTCTCCCAATGGTGCTCGCACCAGCTCTCCCTGGTAACCTTCCGCTGCAAGTTGATAACAGTAAACGGTTCGGGCCGTCTGCAATTGTGCGAGAACGTTTGCTTTTGGATGAAACCGCTCTGGAAATGGAACCCGGTGCAGAAAAGAATCGGTCGTGTGCTGTATCACCACCGGTTCATATAAGAAAGCGCAATAACTGGCCGGTAAATATTCAAGCAGCGTGCAATCCGCTTTGACCGTTGGCTTGGCTGCCAGCAATGTCACTTCTGTAAGCGACTCCAAGCTACGCTGCGAGTTAATATCAAAGCTTCGAATCGACTCAATTTCATCATCAAACCATTCGATACGAACAGGGCTTGGCATATCACCGGCATAGACATCGACAATTCCTCCGCGTACCGCGAATTCACCAGCCAGCTGCACTGACGTCGTCGCATGATATCCTGCCTCAACCAACCAAGCCCTTAATTCCTGTTGAGCAATTCGGGTCGATATTTTGAGCAACTTTCCTTGAGCGTTGATTTCGTCCGGACTGGGTACTCGGCCGATCAACGCAACTAAGGTAGTTACGATAATCGGTGCAGGCTCCTCCGCTGATTGCTGCTTGCTACGTTTCTCTCGCTGCCGAAAGAGCAGACTGAGAACTTGGTTGCGCTGCGTTGTCTCGCGTTGCAACAACGTTTCCAATTCACTTTCTTCACTGACAGGAGGAAAGTAAACAACCGCGCGATCGGTCAACTGCGTGATTTCTTCGAACACCGTCTCAGCATCGTTCACATGACCAAGAACGACGATGAGGGGTTCTTGTCGATTCAGTCCGACAGCGGCAGCCATCGGTGCGACGGTTCCCGGCCAGACTCCTTCAAGTGAAACTGCCTTATGCTCCTCTAGCAGTCGGAAGGCGCGCACCATCTCCCGGTGAGAAGAGAGATCTTCGATCGCCTTCCCTAAAACCGTCCTAGACAAACTCTCTCCTTGAGAACCTACGCTCGCTGCCATTATGATCCCGGTAAGGAAACCTACCTGTGCAAACCACTCCAGTAGTTTATCCTATCTGCAAGTCTTTTTTAGCACCCCAAGGACTGCAATTATTCCAACGGCAGTAAAAGATCCTAAACAAACCGTCGAATTCCCCCAATTTTTGGTCCTCCTCGGCAGCAGCGTTCGAGCGATGGCACAGTCTTGCCATTACCTAAATATTCCCGTTTGGGCTGTCGACCAATTTGCCGATAGCGACTGCCGAGCGGTCGCGAGCCGAATCACGCAAAAAGAATTACAGGAAATTACGGTTGCTGATTTTCCCAAGGATTTAAGATTAGCTTTTCTTCCCGGAGGTGGCATTGAAAATCACCCAACGCTCGCCGAGCAACTGGCCGACACTTTTGCATGGTGTGGCCTAAGCGGCGATCAATTACGTGCAATTCGAGAACTAGAAAACATCTTTCCTATTGCGCGGCAGTGCGGGATAAAAACACCCGCAACTTTTTTCTTCTCCAAAGGAGCCGATAGCCTTGATTACGAACGCTTCGACTTCGAAAACCTCCAGCCCAATCAATGGCTCTGGAAGTCCAGCCAATCTGGCGGAGGACTCGGCGTCTCTGATATCGAAACATGGGATGTTTTAAAATATCTTTTGACGATTCGAGCGGAAGGCTATCTTCAGGAAAGCATCCGCGGCGAAGCATTCGGCGCAACCATGATTCTCTCTCGGCAGGGAGAACCAGAATGGATTGGCGCGTCTCGCCTTCTGACCGCAGGTAATCCTCTACCCAACTCGCTTCTCTGGGAAAACGCAGGGGAGAATCCCGGCAGAACTCAAATCCCCTCGTCGCGCCGTACCGACTATCCCTATCTCTTCGGAGGAGCGATTGGACCAGTTCCTTTGCCGCAAGCCGTAATTGATCGTCTACTTTCATTCGCAAAGCAATGTCATCAACACTTCGGGATCCGAGGTTGGTTTCAGGTCGATTTCATTTTGAACCAGCAGCATGATCTATGGCTGCTCGAGATCAACCCACGCTGGTCTGCAACGATGGAAATCTACGAGCGAACTACAGGTAGATCCTTGGTATCACCGCATTTAAATGCTTGGGGAATAGAAACCAAGGCGCATTCCTTTCCCATTCCAATACCTGATCCCTTGGTTCTTAAATACGTTGTTTACGCATCATCGCTTTTCATCTGGACTGCCGTGGAGACGCAGAAAGCCAAAGACCTAAATCAGCAAGCCATTCACGAAAACGGTTGGCCGGTCTTAGCCGACCTGCCACAAGATGGTACTACCTTTGACGCAGGCATGCCAATCCTGACCATATTAGCAAGTGGATCCCAACTGTCGGACATTTACGAATACACCCATCAGTTGATTCATCAATTGATTGTTTTATAGAAGCGAACAAAATATTTCCGAATTGCTAAACCAACCCCACCACCATGGAATCACTTCGGAGGTTCCATACCAAGCTGCTTCATCTTTCGATAGAGATTAGAACGATGAAGCCCCAAGGAGTCGGCAGCCTGAGACATATTTCCGTCTGCCGCTTTAATGTGCGCTTCGATCACCTCAACTTGAAATCGATCCGTCGCCTCAGATAAATCCAACTTCAAGTCGATTGCAGACAGGTGTTTTGATTTATCGAGTCCAGATATAGGAAATAGTAGAAAATCTAAATCTGCGACTTCAACCTGCAAATCGGCGTGTAAATAGGCTAGTCTTTCCATCATATTTCTCAACTCACGCACATTGCCTGGCCATGAGTACCCAAGCAACTTAGCACTCGCTTCTGGCGTGAAGGAAGGCTTTGCGCGACCTGCTTTGCGACAGAATTCCTCAAGGAAGAAGTCTGCCAAGAGTAAAATGTCATTGCCTCGTTGACGAAGTGCTGGTAGCCGAATGGAGACCACGTTGAGCCTGAAGAACAAATCCTCTCGAAACTTCTTCGCGGCAACCAATTCGGCGAGATCTCGATTGGTCGCAGCAAGTATTCTTACATCGATCGAAATCGGCGTCGATCCGCCAACTCGAACAACCGTCTTTTCTTCTAACACTCGAAGTAACTTGCTCTGACCATTCAAACTCATATCACCGATTTCATCAAGGAACAAAGTTCCTCCTGAAGCGATTTCAAATTTTCCTTCACGTGTCGCAACTGCATCGGTGAAGGCCCCTTTCTCATGCCCAAAAAGTTCACTTTCCAACAAGCTTTCCGCGATTGCAGCGCAATTGACCGCAACAAACGGTTCACTCCTTCGCTCGCTTTGTAGGTGAATCGACCTCGCAACAACTTCTTTACCAGTACCATTTTCACCTAGAATCATCACCGCCAAGTCAGTCCGAGCGACTCGCTGCAGCATCACCTTGACCGTTTCAATCTCCTTGCTACCGCCAATTATTTGCGCGCGGTTCTGCTCGGCTGACACCCAATGATCACGACTGCGAGTCAGCCCTTCGATCGCCTGCACTCCCTCGACAATCATCGAGATGGGATTCGACATCTCCATGAGCAATTGCTCATCATCCAGGGAAAAAACATCAAAACGATGATTGAGTAATTCAAGGACACCAATGGCAGTACCACGACTACCAAGCAAAGGTACTGCGACAAGCGATTGAGTTCTGTAGCCAGTCTGCTTGTCGACACCGCGGTTGATTTCAGATTCTGGATCGCCACTGTCCCAACGTCGAGGCCGATTGCTTTTGAGCACCATGCCGACCAGACCTGAGCTATCGGAGATTCGTAAAGGCCCGCCATCGACACCTAAGGCGGGATGCCCCACCAATTCCTTGGCCACTCTATCCCAGATAAATAAACTTGCGCGATCCGCTCTTAACGCTTCTGCTAACAACTTCGCAATCTGCTCGAGCATCAATGGCGTATCGCGGTGCAAATGCCATGCGCTGGCCTCTCCCAACAGCATCGCCAACAAATTAGCTCGCAATCCAAGCTTTGAGCGATCTCGTAAAACCGTTAGCCCGTCGCGAATAGCTTCAGCAACCGTTCGACATGTGGCTATATCCAAGGACGAGGTAGAAGCGTCCCAACCACAAACCAGAAATTCGTTGGCCCGATCTATCGATGTCGGCTCGACACCAAAAATCGCCCACGATTCATTGCCGCTGACAACCGGCGTCTCAAAGGGCTGATTAAGAAGATCGGCCAGCGGTGTGGCGCCCCCCGACCCCACACCGCCGACCAATTTCCAATTTCTTGAATCCTGCCGATACCAGCGTACGTCCTTGCAACCAATCACATCTCGAGCAACTGGTGCAATCGCATCGACCAGATCCTGTTCTTTGCGATAATGAGATAAGCCCTTGAACAGCTCTCCCAAGATTCGATTTCTTACGTCGGGCAATCCACCCTGACCACTTGACGTGTACGGATCCAACACCTTCTCACTTACCCCTACGATGCACGGCGTTTCATCCCTGCATCGCAAGTGGATGAGAAAGCTTATCGCGCCTTACTGTCTTGTGAATTGTTATTAAGTTGACTCTTTGCAACCTGGCCTGCTGCAACCCCTACATAAACTTTGGGATCGTCGACAATCCATGTTGTGCTCCATGTCTTCCCGTTATCTCCGTTAACCACATTATAGAAGAAAGTACGGAACCTTTCACAACGGTAACCGTAAGGGAATTGCGAAGTAATGTAATCTTCGGCAGTCAACTCCTCGACTCCAGGACGAGCGTAGTAGTGCACCATACCATCTGGTGTGAAAGACATTCCAAGTGTCCACCAACCTGTTGTCGTGATGGCAGGACCCTTAAGGTCTCCACCATTTCGCCCAGCGCGAACTCGGAAATGGGCATAGTTTTCGCCCTTTCCGTTCTGATGCTTGCTGTCCAATACGATGAACAGTCCGGGCCAATAAATCTCGTTTTCTTCAGCTTTCGTTTTGAAAAGAAAGGCCGTTTTCTCTTTCATCGCCGTGGTTTCCACCGCAGCTCTAAAACCAAAATGCGGACCAGATCGCTTTTCCCATTCATCGATCGGCGGCAAGAAAACTCGTGTCGTAACACTCGGCGTCTGCGAAACGCTGATGGGCCCCTTCAATCGATACTGAACATTAGCTACGAAGTCGTCCTGATGCACTGTAAAGCTAGGGCGACTGGGGATTCCAGTAAAAAGCGATCGCATCATCATCGCACCTTCACTTCCGGGCAATCCACCGGAAGGAGTCATTACGCGTCGCACCTCGTCAGGATGGCCTCGCTTGATCCCTTCGTACCAACGACCGTTAGCAGTGATACCCGTAGGCTGCTGCTGGTCTTCGTTGATATCCTCGGTGCTCTTTGGATTCTTCGGAACATAATTCCACTTGGGATCTTCAAAGTCGTCGGCCACCTGCGGCAACTCCACTCCGGTGCCCGGAACGACTGGCACTTGAGGAGCTGCAAAAGCAGTTGAAACGATCGAAGAGAGAGCCACAACGCTGGCTAATGACCAGAACTGGACGCGATAAGACATAAGACACCCCCCGCCCATAAAACCTTCCCTCACTGCTGTAGCAAATCCGCGCCACAATCAGTAACTCTGGCATTATCGGCACAATCGTTACGGTTTCTTGCTCCTTTTTTCTGGTGAAAAACCTCTTTGCAACTCCGTCCGAAGCTGGGTCTGATGGCCGTCAAGGATCCACCTCGACAACTCCGTTTGCCCGCACTTATTCCGGAGCAGCTGAGGGATGATCCTTATGCATCCACAACCCCAAGCCGGGATCCTTGATGAAATAATATTTTTCGCCATCCGTTGTCTGATGCCAGCCAGTATCGATCTGATCGACACGATAACGATTAGTCATCTCCTCGTGCTTCGCATATTGATACCCAACGCCCTCAACCTCCTGCTGAGTCATTTGACCTGGTGCGTAGAAGACACTGAATCGGTTCTCTGACGAACCATGTATCAAGTGCGCCGCAGCTGACAGATTGCTTCGCAGATCCTCGTTTTTTTCGACGCTATTGAGAACCTCTGGCGTGGTTCGATAACCATATTTGCGGATCAAGCGATCGATCTCAGGATCCTCTCCGAATTCTTTAACACCAGGCGCGATGATGACCAGCTTTCCACCTGTCGCCACCGCCATCCTGGTTCGATAGATTGCCTTATTCGCTAACCATGTTCGCTTGTATTTCGCAGGATCCATTGTCACCACGACAGTTTTTGGAGCTTCATCAAGTCGGGTGCAATTCACTTCAGCTGCGAGTTTTCCTGCTGTGAAAAATACATCGTGCGACTCGCCGATGAATAGTCCCCGCGTGATTTTTCTACCGTCAGCTAACGATTCGATCACCGTCTGAACGTAGACAATGGGCATTTCACGACAGAACAACTCCGAAGCGCGATTGAGTATTTTTCTCAGAGGCGTATCGCATCGCCCCATGATACGCTCCATGCCATAAAGTGCGCTAAGGTAATGGCTCTCGTTAATCCCAGCGTAACCGCCGGTACCGACAAAAATATTTTTGTTGTAATTAGCCATACCAATAACTTCGTGCGGAACCACTTGGCCGATCGACAACATGATATCGTGGCCACCTTCTGCCAAAAGTCGATTCACTTGGGCGGGCCAGGGACGATCATATATTCCCTCGGTCGCTTGCCGAACAAAATTCGAGGGCACTTCTCCCAAGGTCACAACATCCTCTCGCCAGCGATGGGGACGAAAGAGATTTTGCGGTACAGTTGGAAACATGTGATGGAGCTCTTTTTCCTCCATCGGTGCATGAGTTCCAAGAGCGGGAAGAATGTCTTTTATTCGGTCCCCCAGCAGGTCATAAGCCATGCATGTAATCTCACCGGCTCGCGAATCGAATCGAGTGTGGTCGGGCGGTATCACCAACACACGTTGACACGCAAGTCCGCGATCTTGCAAGGCAGTTAGCGCCGACGTGAGCCCAGCTCGCAAATCGTCAGCTGACAATTCATCGCTCCTCGAGCCGCGGGAATACAGTAGACTCATGGTTCACTTTCTATCCTGGGAGGCTAAAATCTCATCCAAAAGGGCCTATGACTTCAGGCCTGCTTAATCGCCTGGCCCCTTCGTCGCCTCTTGACCTCGATTTATTCGGCCAAAGAGGGAAAACCGCTAACATTTCTCTGCATTTCTGCTTTGAAACGCCCACAAATTGCCAGACTTCCGCCCCTAATCCTATAATGAATCGAGAGAGTGTAATAGCCAGCCTCAGTCAGAGTCCTGTAGAGCTGGGTAACTCAGGTTGGTCGGGAAGCAGTGAGCTTTCAGGATTCCGCTAACAAAGTTTGGATACGTACGGAATGATGGGCCGCATGGGGATCGTATCGGCAATAGCCTTCGCGATATTTGCAGCATCGCTTCCAGCGGTCGTAAGGGGCGATGCCGCGTCACGATCACTCCTGAACCAGCCAGAGGAAGTGAATCCACAGAAGCAAGCACCGGCTGAGAAGAAAGAATTACCAACCGGCTACATCGTCAAGGTCCCTCTACCCATCGTTGGCGAAGATGATCAACGCATCATCGCACAACTCAAAGTGATCCTGGAGCAGCCTCGAACCTCCACGTTGCGACCGGTCGTCGTTCTTCATTTCCAACAGTCATCGTCAGCAGCAGATCGGCTGCGCGAGGCACCAGCAGGCAAAGAACAAGAGAGAGTTATCTCTATAGGTTCGGGGACGAATTTCGAAAGATCTCTTTCTCTAGCTCGCTTTCTTGCCAGTCCCGAAGCAGCAGGTATCAAGACGGTGGCCTATGCCGAGCAGCGAATCGAAGGACACGCTCTACTACCATTGCTAGCCTGTGAGCAATTCTTACTCGGCTCTAACAGTGGCTTGGGTAGTGTCGACAAAGATCAAGCAACCAGCGACGAGATGGTGATCACCTCCTATCAACAACTTGCGAAACGCCGCCGGTCAATACCAGAGGCTGTGGTGCAAGTGATGCTGTCACCCTCCGCTGGTCTTTACCGCGTGGAACTACTCAACGGTGAAACGAAATATGTCAACGCCGCGTCCTCTGAGCAACTTCGAAAAGATGGGCAGTCGTGGCAGACCAATGAAATCGTCAAACCGGGCAACTCGTTATTCCTATCCCCCACGCTTCTCATAGAAAACAAATGGCTCGCCGATACAGTCAACTCCTACGATGACTTGACCCGAACACTCCAACTGGCGAGCCTCCCGCAGGACGCATCTGCCCCCCTCGGCAAACTCAACGGTATTGCCATTCAACTGAAAGGACATATCTCGTTGCGTTTAGTGGCTTCACTGATCAGCAGTATCGAAAAGGAAATCGAGTCTGGTACCAATGTGATCGTTTTGCAGGTCAACAGCGAGGGTGGTTCGCCCGCAGCTAGTTTGCAAATGGCAAACTATTTGGCTACGCTCGATCCGCTTCGCGTTATTACCGTAGCCTGGGTGGATGGCAGTGCGCGGGGCGATGCAGCTTGGATTGTCGCAGCATGCCGCAAACGCTGGATGTCGCCTGATGCAAAATGGGGTGGCAGTGGCGAAGCAACCATTGGCAAGCGCGAAATCGACGAAGCCGAAGCACCACTACGACAATTATCCGCAGCATCTAAGCTCAATTTTTCGACGCTATCGGCTATCGCATCTTCCTCGATCGAAATCTACAACTACCGACACTCTCTGGATGGTCGTATCGACCGCTTCACGGACAGTGAACTCAAAAAGCAATCTGATCATCCGCAATGGGAACAGCAGAAAAAACTTGATTGGAGTAACGGTCTTTCCCCCGCCGAGGCGATCGCTCAAGGGTTGGCGGAAGGAGAGATTCGCTCCATCGATGAAATACAAACCAATCTCAAGCTGGAATCTTCTTTACGTCCCATCAAGATTCCCTGGCTCGAGTTGCAAATTCGTCGAATTGCGAACTCACGCTTGATTAAGAATCTTATCTTAACCATTGCCATTGTCACTCTAGTATCCGAACTCAGCACGCCTGGGATTGGAGTCGCAGGATTTATCAGTATCTTAGCGTTTGGGACTTTCTTTTGGTTACAAATGTTTAACGGTACGCTCGCATGGCTTGAGTTATTACTCTTCCTTGGCGGCATTATCTTTCTGCTGACAGAACTTTTTGTCCTTCCAGGCTTTGGGATCTTTGGCATCGGCGGTGTCATAATGATTCTCAGCTCAATCATTTTAGCTAGCCAAACTTTTGTATTACCTAGCAATCCCTATCAGCTGGATCGTTTTTCGTGGAATCTACTCGGTATCGCTTCATTCTCTCTAACGATCTTGGCTATCGCGTTTATCTTCCGTAATCAGATCGAGCGGTTGCCTATTTTCAAGCAGATCGCTTTACCTGCACCTGACATCCAAGACATCGAAGATCTAGCACGCCGAGAAGCGATTGTTGACTGGAGCTACCTCCTCAATCAATCAGGAACAACGGTCACTCGATTAAACCCAAGCGGTAAGGCACGCATTGGCGAATCGCTGGTAAGTGTTATGAGCGATGGAGAAATGGTCTCCGAA
>JBEGUT010000058.1:0-12131 GCA_041178745.1 Planctomycetota bacterium
CCTCAACAACGGGAGTCTTCGATACATCAATTTGCATAGCACCCTCAGATCGCGAAAATTCAGAGAACCAATCAAAGCCATGAAAAAGGATAAGTCGGATCGTCGATCGCCACCGCATCTTGGGCGACCTTCAGCGGTGCAAACGTATCGATCATCACCGCTAATTCGTCTGTATAAGTCACTTGGCGACTTGCGACAATCGTACCAGGATGAGGACCATGTGGAATGCCATGAGGGTGTAGAGTGATCGACCCCGACTCTACGCCCCGACGACTTCCGAATTGACCTCTGACATAATACAGCACTTCATCCGATTCGATATTGCTGTGAGCATATGGCACTTTGATCGCCTCAGGGTGCGTATCAAGCATTCTTGGTGCAAATGTGCAAACAACAAATCCATCCGCTTGAAACGTCTGATGAATCGGAGGTGGCTGATGCACCTTGCCAGTTATCGGTTCAAAAGCATCGGCATTAAATGCGAAGGGATAAATCATCCCATCCCAGCCGACGACATCCCACGGATGACTCGCCAGCACATAGCGAGTCCAGCGATTACCATCCTTAATCAAAACAGGAAACTCTCCCTCTTGATCTATGGCAGCGGGCAATGTCGGTCCGCGCAGGTCGCGTTCACAAAACGGTGCTCCCAAACGAAACTGGCCATCCGGATTGATATATCGCGGTGGGAAACCTAGGGATCCGCGTGCCTCAACGACCAACAGATCTGCTTCTGTAACATCGTTGAATTCTAAAAAGTACGTCGTGCATTTTGGAATCACTAAATAATCCATCGGCCCGAATTCTAAATTGCCATACATGCTTTGCAGCCGACCACTGCCGGCATGCACAAAGATCAGTTCATCTTGACGCGAGTTGCGATAATACTCAGCCTGCACGCTTGCTGGACGACAGCGGGCTATCAGGCAATCCGAATTAAATAACAGCGGAGTTCGTCCTGAGATGGCATCACCCTTTCTCGCCATTCCCGAAGTTTTGAGGTGAACGTGGCGCAGAGGCAATTCCTCTACCGCCATCGGATCATGACCGCGTACCAGTTCCAGCCTTAATACGCGCGTCGGTGGCCTGAGATGGTAGGCAATACTGTAAGCGCGGCTGAAGCCTTCCGATGAAACGACTTCCTCGTAATAAATCCCTTCGTTCAGAAATCCAGGTTTTACTTTGTGCGCGGTATGGCGTTTTGCAGGAAGACTTCCACGTTGAAGATAAGGGGGCATTCGTTGACTCCTAAGCGTTTCTCGATCAGCCGCTGATGATTCGATTTTCTAGTGTACCTAGTCCTTCGACTTGCAAAGTCACCGTATCGCCGACTTGCAACCAACCACCGACAACCTCGGGCGTTAATTCCAAAATACAACCACCACCTACCGTACCGGAACCGATCACATCGCCAGGCACAAGCTTGCAATTACGACTGGCATGGGCCAAAAGCTGAGGCCATGTCCAATACATACTTCCGCCATTGCCTCGCGATACGATACGACCATTGATCGCAGCGGTCATCTGCACATGCAGACGTCCATCGCGATAATAGGGACGCAGATTTTCCAATGGAATTATTTCGGGCCCTAATGCATTGGCAAAATCTTTTCCTTTGCTCGGCCCCAATCCGACTGCCATCTCTTCTCTTTGCAAATCACGAGCCGATAAGTCGTTGTAGATCGTAAAACCAGCAACGCATTCCAGAGCGCGATCATCGGCTGGCAAGTCGCGGGCTTCTTTACCGATCACAATCGCTAGTTCCAACTCGAAATCTAACTGCGATGTCCCTTTGGGATAAATGACAGGATCGCCATGTCCAATCACCGAGTTGGGATTGGAGAAGTAAAACACAGGAATTTCATACCACTGCGGCACCATACCAAGTCCGCGCTGAGCGCGACATGTTTTCACGTGCTGCTCGAAGGCATAAAAATCACGAATGGTTCGCACCGCGGGCAACGACGTAGAACGCACTGCATCATGAGGGGTAGGGGAGGGGAGCGGAGTTTCTGCTGCCGACATTACAAAGTCCCTCGTATCGCTTGCTCTCGCTCAATCGCTTCAAAGAGCGCTTTGAAGTTTCCTTTTCCGAAGCTCTTTGAACCTTCTCGCTGAATGATCTCAAAGAAAAGCGTTGGTCGATCTTGAACAGGCTTGGTAAAAATCTGCAGCATGTAACCTTCATCGTCGCGATCGACCAGAATTCCCAGTTCTGCTAGTTCGTCGATATTCTCCTTGATGTCACCCACTCGCTCGCGAACCGTATCGTAATAAGTCTTGGGGACTCGCAAGAACGAAACATCATTAGCCCGCAGCGCTCTTACGGTACTGACAATATCGTTGGTCGCCATGGCGATATGCTGCACGCCGGCGCCTCCGTAGAAATCGATGTACTCTTCGATCTGGCTGCGTCGTCTCCCATGCGCTGGCTCATTGATCGGAAACTTGATTCTTCCGCGACCACCCTGAACCACCTTGGACATCAGTGCAGAATATTCGGTTGAAATATCTTGATCATCGAACGAAACAAGTTGTTCGAAGCCTAATACCGTCCGATAAAAATCGACCCATTCATTCATTTTCCCCTCTTCGACATTGCCAACGATATGATCGATCGCCAGCAGACCCGTTTCATGATACGTAGCCGGACTATAACGAGCCGGATCAATTGCATCGAAACCTGGTGCAAAGGCTCCATGGTATTCATCGCGATTGACAAATGTATGAGTCGTATCTCCGTAAGCGCGTATGGTCGCAAAATGATAGACGCCGTGCGAATCCCTGATGGACTTTGGCCCAATGACACCAACCGCTCCACGGGCGACTGCAAGGTTATAGGCCTGCTTTACATCATCAACTTGCAAGGCGATATCCGAAACACCATCGCCGTGCAAAATAAGTCGCGATGCATCGGGATGATTGGCTCTGAGCGGCGAAACCAGTACGAACGTAATACCACCTTGCTTGAGAACATAGCCTGCTTCGTTCTTCACCTTGGTTTCTAAACCAGCATACGATACGACATCGAAACCGTATGCATTGCGGTAAAAGTAGGCCGATTGCCTTGCATTACCAACAAAGAATTTTACATGGTCAATTTTGCGAATCGAAATATCTTCTACCACAACTCTACCCTTTCGAATGCAATGGCCGAACCCTACCTTGACAGGCCGCCAGCGCCAATCGATCGTCCGATCGCAGGCGTGGCATAACCGTTTTTTTTGAACTTCAAGAGATTTATAAGTTTGAAAAAGTTTACAATTAGCGAGCAACTTGGCTTACCCAAGCTTCAAAAAATCTGAGGCATTCCGGGTTAGCTAAGGCTCCCGCATTACCTATCTCGCGACCCAACAATGCATTTCGCACAGCGATCTCAGAAAGTTTACCGCTGAGCGTTTTCGGAAGATCGGGCGCCGCTACGACAAAAGCAGGTGTATGCCTGGGTGAGCATTTCTGCCGAAGCCGTAACTTGATTTGCTCCACCAAGGTGTCGCTCAATATCTGACCATTCCCCAACTTGAGAAACAAGACAATTTTCTCATCGCCATCGCGTTTGATCGCGGTCGCTAAGGCTTCGGCGATCTCTGGAAAGCTTTCTAGTTGCTGATAGATTTCGCCAGTTCCTATCCGAACACCCCCGGGGTTCAGCGTCGCGTCGGAACGGCCATAGATGATGAATCCACCGCTGGCAGTTTGCACCGTCCAGTCACCATGCCACCACATGTTGGGATAGCGATCGAAATACGCTTCGCGATACTTGGTCCGTTGTGGATCATTCCAAAAACCTACAGGCATACTTGGAAAAGCATTGGCGCAAACCAATTCGCCTGGTTCATCGATCAACTGCTTGCCCAACGTATCAACAACTCTCACATCCATTCCCAATCCTATGCACTGAATCTCTCCAGCAAATACCGGCAGCGTTGGATTTCCCAGTACAAAGCAGGAAACAATATCCGTCCCACCGGAGATCGATGATAAATGAATATCGCTCTTGATCGACTGATACATCCAACTAAATTGCTCGGGCAGCAATGGCGAACCGGTCGACAGCAAACACCGTAAACGATCTAGATTCACATGATCTTTGGGCAGATAACTCTCTTTTTCCAGTGCTGCATAATAGCGGGCACTGGCTCCGAAATGCGTGACACCGCTGCTCTCGGCAATTTTCCAGAGTATGTCTGCCGAGGGATAGATGGGAGAGCCATCATAGATGACGATCGTACCCGCAGTCGCTAAACCACTGACCAACCAATTCCACATCATCCAACCGGTGCTGGTGTAATACATCATGCAGTCGCTTTGCTGGACGTCCAAATGCAGCAGATGCTCTTTGCAATGCTGTAGCAATGAACCACCAGCGCCATGAACCATGCATTTCGGTTTACCCGTAGTTCCTGACGAATACAAAATGTAGAGGGGATGATTGAAAGGCAATGATTCGAATTGCAACTCAGTGGCGGGGGCAGTTTGTATCTCAGACCAATTTACAACCTTAGCCGTTTGCGACTTGGCAGAACCAGGATCATCGACGAGAATCCAACGCTGAACCGACGGAAGTCGCTGCAGCAATTGCGATACTCGATTTTGCACATCAACTTTTTTACCTGCATATTGTGCCTTGGTCGCGGAGATTAGTATCCTTGGAGTGATTTGGGCAAATCGATCCAGTAGTGCGTCATCGCCGAAATCGGGAGAGCAACAGGACCAGATTGCTCCGACGGCACTTGAAGCCAACAGGCCGATGATCGCTTCGATTCGATTGGGTAAGACGGCTGCAATTCGATCGCCAGGTATAATTCCCGAACTTCGAAAGTAATCTGCTAACTTTCCAACCTGAGTCGCCAATTCTTTTCGGGTGATCGATTGCCGATTCCCCGTTTCATCGATAGCAATGACGGCGATCGAACCAGCGAAGTCTGGCTTGCATAAACGTTCCGGTTGCAAAATATTCTCGGAGAAGTTGAGAGTCCCTTCTGGAAAGAAAGGACGATTCCAAATCGGTTGGCTGGCATCAAAATCGGTCGTCCCAAGATCACCACGCAAGCCGCCGTATTGCCATACCTGTCGCCAAAATTCACCCGGTTGCTCGATGCTCCAACGATGCAAATCACGGTACACCTTTGCCGCCGACTCGGGAATTATTTCCTGAGCGACCTTCGCCTGAGAGGCAAAACGAGCATAATGCGTTTCCTGAATTCGCGTCAAAGAGGGACGCCACAGCGGTTCTGCACTTGCCTCGCGGATCATTATGGAAACCTACCGATCTGACAACGACGCCTTGTTCGACGAGAGAGTAATCTTCTAGAATCATTGTAGCGGAAAGAGGAGAAGGCAGTGAAGAAGGCAGTAGGGAGGTCGAGTTTTGCTAGGTACTCGTCATAGCTTCTTATGCGTCTCACTTGTCTTTATGCAAGAAAATAAGAAATCGGGAAAACTACAGCACCCTTTTGAAGGAACGCATCTATGGGATCGGCTTGGCTCCTCGGTGGCAAACGGACTCCTATTGGTCGCTTTCTCGGGGATTTTGCAAATCTGCCAGCTCCTCAACTCGCGGGCTTTTGTCTTAAAGAAACAGTTCAGTCGACAGGCTTAAATCCCAGCGATATCGGCGAGATTCTCGTGGGCCAGGTACTTACTGCCGGAGTAGGACAAGCCCCAGCACGACAAGCGCTCAATGCAGCAGGACTTCCAGATTCCATCGGCGCTGTGACGATCAATAAAGTTTGCGGTTCTGGCTTATTTGCAGCGATGCTCGCCGCTAGATCGATTCAAGCGGGTTTCTACAAGGCAGCCCTAGCTGGTGGTATGGAAAGCATGAGTCAAGCACCTCACTTGCTGCGACAATCGCGAGGCGGCTGGAAATATGGCTCACAGCCGCTGCTTGATGCAATCGAGGTCGATGGGCTGCGGTGCGCTCGCAAACAAAATCTCATGGGCCATTATGCTGAATGCGTAGCGACTCAGCATTCGATCGGTCGCAGTGATCAGGATGCCTGGTCGTTGCTAAGTCACCAGCGCGCCGTAGCGGCTCAGCAGCAAGGTGCCTTCGAAGCGGAGATTGCACCGGTGACGGTAAGCGATTCACTGAAGGTAGCATTGGATGCGGGTCCGCGCGCCGATAGCAGTTTAGAAAAACTCAATCGACTCAAAGCCGCCTTCGATACTGCGGGCACAGTCACTGCGGGCAATGCGTCCACTCTCAGCGATGGAGCCGCTTCGGTTCTTGTAGTCGGTGATGAAATTCGTCAACAGCTATCCCACTTAACTGCATTTCGCATCGTCGCGATGTCCGTTCATAGCCACAAGCCTGAAGACTTATTCATCGCACCGGTAGGAGCGATAAATAAAATCCTCGACACTGCAAAGCTATCTGCATCTGACATCGACCTCTACGAAATCAATGAAGCATTCGCTTCTCAAACGATCGCTTGTATCGAAGGATTAGAACTGGATCGCAGTAAAGTCAATATTCATGGCGGCGCGATTGCTCTTGGACACCCTATTGGTTGCAGCGGTGCAAGGATTTTGGTGACGTTGATGCATGCATTGGTACGCCACCAAAAGAGATATGGAATCGCTGCACTCTGCCTCGGTGGCGGCGAAGCTGTAGCGATGCTCATTGAACGATCCTAACTTCCTCTATCGGCTACCATTATGGCTGAAACAGACCAGGAAACTCGTTACCGGATGATCGCAGAGCGTCATGGTGTTGATTTCGACGCCGTCACACCGCTGTCGCGCGAAGATCGGTTACGAGAACTCGAAACATGCCTTGCTCGAACTGACGTTCCTTATCCAATCGAGCCGAGCTATGCCTCTGAGTACCTAGTACTTGCCCGCCGTGGTGTACCGTTTAGTATTGGCTCACTCTGCGAGCAGAGTGTAGATCTTGGTTCTTACACCAACCGACAACACTATGAAAAGTACACGTTTGAAGAACATCTCAGCTGGGCATGCCTAATCGCCGAGCAACAGCGAACCAAACATCAATTCGCTTGTCATGAATATCTTGAGGGTGAAAAATTATTTGAAATCGGTGGAACGACCATTCCTGATTTCTATCTCCTTAACGCAAGGATTTATCAGCAGACTCAATGGCAATTAGCTACCGTTAGCATGATTATTCCGGCGGAGCTTTTCTTTACGTGCCACTCACGACGCTTCTTCCCAGTCACAACCTTCATGCGCGCGTTGGAGCAGGATTACCTACAGGAACCGGATATCGGTCACGATGTCGCTGGACATGTCGCTACGTTTACGATTCCCGTTGTGGCCCATGTCATGCGAAATCATGGTATAGCACGTAACTGGATCTATGATGAACGCGATACTCTGCTCGCACAGTGTCAAGATCCTCAACAACAGGCGGAAATTCAAAAACGAAGTGACGAATTGCTGCTGTACGCCGAAAGAATCTATTGGTTTACCGTTGAATTCGGCTTGGTCATGCAGAATTCTGAAATCCGTGCCTACGGAGCGGGTATTTTATCTTCGCCGGGTGAGTCGCATTTCAGCGTCGAATCAACCAGGCCAACAAGAATACTTATCAATCCGGCCTGCGATCGCGATCTGTTGCGATTGGCAACGACCGATTACTTGATCAGCGAGTTTCAGAAAACTTACTTTGTCATCGAGCGATTTGAGTTGCTGGAGTCATTAACGCCAGAGCGGATCATTTCAACTGCAAAACTAGCCGCCAAGCTACCACATTTTTCGTGGCGCGATATAGCTCCAGGGGATCGTGTCTTGCAGGTCGGGGAGTCGGCCGTATCGACCAACGAAAAATATCTTCGACTGATGTGCAACCAATTATGTGACGACTGTCTAACACGCTCAGCGATTCGAAATCTGCGATTGATACTTCACGGCATCGACCCATCGCTCAACATGGATCAACTTTGGAGCGGAACAATCGCACCGGTGCCAGCGGGTGTGCTCGCGTGGTTTAAAGAGAAGGATCAAAAAGGCGGATTTACGATTCCCACTCGGCCACTTAGTTTTTAGTCGGATCTGGTGCTAAAAGTCTGGAGAGCTCTAAGTCTCGATGCGATCGTGATTGGAATTCAACGATCTTATGCTTCTAAAGCTGGGCGGCTCAGCTTGCCGAATCCCCTCCTTCCGAACAAAGCGAATACAAACTATTGAAAATCCAGCAAAGCTCTCTCGATTGGCTACTCATCCCAGGAAAGGGGAGTGGTCGTGTACCTGAATTGCTGCTCTTGAGTTTATTACGCAGCCAACTTAGAAGTTCGGTCAAGGTTTCGTTATTTTATCGATTTAGCTCTTGGCCTGAAGAGAGTGGCTCACCCAAAAGTTCTTGAACAAGCTGCATCTTCCCTGCTAACTTCCCACCCTCAAGTTCTTGCTCAAGTCCCGGTTCCACAACCTCGGCAAAACCTCCTTTTCGTGAGCCGATCATCATCCAAATATAATCTCGCTGAGGCTTCTCACGCTGATCGTACATTTGCTTGTCCTAGGCTCGGGAAGAAATGATTTCTCGCACCCAACTTGCAACCTAAAATCCGATCTCAGGAAATAGATTTCTTTCACGACTATCGTACTCAAACAGATACTTGAGCTTTCCGTTTTCAAACTGAAAATACTCCGCGTTTAGACCGCGATAAACGACTTCTCCTAGTGAGACCTACTCTCCTTCACTGATGGGAATATCTCGGATTGTCCGATCTGACAAATCGATAAAATTCTATTCGATGGATTAACGCTCAGTTCCTAATTCCATCATTTCATCAACACCTGCGCCTGGATATCAAAGTATCTTCGCGCCGTTCCAACGATCATTCCCTCCAAATCGCCATTGGGGTTGATCAATTTGGCAAGTTTCTATCCGCGAGGCGTCAGATCTTCGATACTCTCCTTTCCCTCGCGAATTCGCACTAGCAAATCGACGCTTTGTATCGATCGAAAATCTCGATTTCAGTTGTGCGAGGACAGCGAGTCTCTGAAAGAAGCAGGGATGATTTTTAGTAAGCAGAATGGGAATAATGGCCAAGAGACGGATTCTGGCGAGTAAAATCAGCTGAATAATCGTCATAATCCACAAGGTTGCAACTCTTTGTAAGCATCGTGGAACTATTTTTGATTAAGTCCTCTTTAATGATTGAAGAAAAAAGGCACCGCAATTAACCTCGAATCATCGTCAGCAAGTCGCTGAAAACTTAGGTCTCACTTCAATAGAGGAAATATTACATGGCGAAATTTAACTTGACCCGTCTTGAAGAGCGAATTGTTCCAAGCGCTTGCTGCCACTGCTTTGGCGGAGGAAGCGGCAGAGGACATTCGGGTAAAGGACATTCGGGTAAAGGACATTCAGGTAAAGGACGTTCAGGTAAGGGCCATTCCGGCAGAGGATCTGGTAAAGGTAACAACGGATATGGTAACGGCGGTCATGATCGTTCGCCGAATGGCAAGTCTGATTGCCGACGCTAATGAGCCAGGATCCTGAAACAGTTCGCCTCAGGTACAGTTTCGCTGTGATGCGATTTTCTTGATGACACCGCTTTCCGGATGTCGGTCACGATCGCATCACAGTTGAGATGTTCCTTATGTCAATTGAGACCGGGAACCGATGGGCGATTGTTCGGTAGTACTAATTAAAGAAGATAACTCAGCTTGAAAGGTGACGCACTTCACTTCGTCTGGTATTTCGAGTCACTAACGCCCATCTGATTCTTTGCGTTATCCACAAAGTTTCGAGCCAATGGTTGCGACTCTGCTCCTTTATAGCGTCGTATTTCGGATTGGTTAACTTTTTACCAACACCCCGAATCACCTCCTCTCGAATAATGCACCAATTATGAGGAGAGGATTAGGAAGAATCGGCACTTCAATATCACGTACATGGGATTGGTGGTTTCCCCTTTCGGATCTAGCGATTCTTTTTGTTTAGCAGTTTTTGAGTGCTAACATGCTGAGATGATCCCGCGCGTTTTGCTTTCGGTTCTTCCGACAATTTAGTGGCTAGTATTCCGTTTGATTGCTATTTGAATGCTACTGTGATGAACAAATCACAGGATTACTATCGACTATCTCTCGGTCTTGACGATTACTGGGCTGCACAAGATGTTGCCATGGGAGGTAGCCTAGAAGGACGTTACCCCCCAACTCACTTATTGCGGTTCGTCATGGAAATTCCCTGAGAATGATAAGTCATGCTCTCGAACGGATACAGTTTTGGAAAAAACATGGCATCACTTTGGTATGATTCAATTAAAAAACACAATCCGAGTCGCCGTTTTAGGTCTTGATACCAGCAATGTGCCGCAAGAAATCTCGCAAAGCATGTTTTTAGGGAGTTCAAGGAAATCAAATCACAACCAACGAGCGTTTTTGACGGACCGAGAAGGAAAGATTCGGATCACGTGGAATGCGTTGCAGCCTTAAGATGGATTCGACTTCGGCTTGGCGAATCGTTGTAAAGTCGCCTGTACCTCAGGTCGCACAAGCAACGCGAAGAAATTCTCTCGCTCACTCCTCAAGCCTGACTCGATCGATTCAAAAAGACCACTGCGCACATCTTTCTCGATTGCTTGTCGCGCTGGGACACAAAGTGGTGATAGAGCATCCTCGTCCGGTGTCGTCGCTTGCCGGCGAAGTTCCGCGCACGCCTCCCATTCCATTTGCCAGAATTGGAGGTTGTCTGAATCTACGGATTCAGTTTCCGATCGCGCTGCAATTGTCGCTGCGCAGCGAGCTATTTCACCCATCTCGTCAGCAGGATCCCAGATCCCCTCAGCCAGTCGGATTGCCATCGCTTGTCGAGCGTCCACCGGCTCGCCATAAAAAAGCATTTCTAAGCCTTGCCTGACGCCAACGCGACGAACCAAACGCTGTGTACCTCCCCAACCAGGAGTCAAGCCAAGCTTTGATTCGGGCATCCCGAGTAGCGTGTCTGCCGAAGACGATACCATCCGATAACGGCAGGCGAGAGCGAGCTCCATGCCGCCACCCAAACAAGCTCCTGCAATCCAGGCGATCGTTGGCTGCTTGAGCGACTCCCAACGGTTCAGTACATCTTGACCGAACTTCAGAAACCGCTGAATCTCCTCATCACTCCGCACCTCTAAAATGCGCCGCAAATCGGCTCCCACCACAAAACCTCGCTCCTTCGCGCTTCGCAACACGACAGGGATACGTGTTGTGTTGCATTCAAGCTCGATCGCAAGTCTTTCTAGCTCTCCAAAAAACTCCTCATCGAGGACGTTGAGCTTACGATTCTGCATATCGATATCAACGATCAATCGATCTGCCGATGAAGAATCAATCCGTAAATGCTTGAAGGAGTTCATCAACGCTCCTTGATTGAAACCCACGGTCGAGGAGTCGGACCTACATATTCAGCTAATGGGCGAATCAAGCGATTGTCGGCTCTCTGCTCGAGAATATGGGCTGACCATCCGGAGATACGAGACAAAACAAATATCGGGGTAAACATCGCCGTAGGTATCCCCAAACATCGATAAAGCGAGGCTGCGTAGAAGTCGACATTCGGAAAGATCTTTTTCTCCCGAAGCATCACTCCTTCAATGCACTCGGAGATTTCGAACAAACTGCTATTCCCTGTCGCATGGCATAGTTTTTTCGCCCAAGGTTTAATCACATCCGATCGCGGGTCACAGCCTTTGTAAACGCGATGCCCAAAACCCATAACTTTTTCTTTTCTGGAAAGCATGTCCAGCAGTCGGCCTTCAGCCAGACTCGCACTCTCCATCTTGAGAATCAACTCCATCGCCGCTTCATTGGCGCCACCGTGCAACGGGCCTCGCAAGGCACCGATCGCACCGGTAATTGCGGAATAAAAATCCGATAACGTGGAGGCAATCACGCGGGCCGTAAATGTCGAAGCGTTCCATTCATGCTCTGCATATAGAATCAATGAGACATCCATAGCACGTCGCTCCAAATCGCTCGGCTTCCTACCCTTTAATGCCCAAAGAAACTGCTCAGCGATCGACTCCCCCTCAAGCGCCCCCGGAAAACTTTTGCCTCCGTCTTGATGAAATCGATACCAAGTCATAAGGATTGAGGGCATACATCCGAGCAATCGCTCTGCTACTCGCAAACCCTCACCAACCCCATGCTCTGGTTCCAGAGTTCCTAGGACA
>JBEGUT010000059.1:0-12109 GCA_041178745.1 Planctomycetota bacterium
CGATTCACGTGCGTGAGTTCCAACGCATTAAGCAAAAGCTCAATGGCATTTTGCTCAAGCATACCGGACAAACTCTACAGAAGATCGAACAGGATACCGAACGAGATCGCTTCATGTCTTCAGAAGAAGCTGTCCATTACGGCCTGATCGATAAAGTGGTCGAATCGATGCCACGAGTGGAAGGCAGCACCAAGTCGAAAGAGTAAATACTGAACTGGCTTGACGCACGCAGTTTGTTTCGCTGAATTTCACCCCAGCGGTGATACTTATCGATGGCAACTGCTGAGACTTCATCAAAGTGAAAACAAGAACTCCGCAGGAAGTTTCCCTTCAGGAAATTTTTGGCGGAGTTTTTTGTTGACTCATCTCTTCTCCGAAGCGACGTTTGCGAGTTAGTAATTCCCACCAGTTTTCTGAGAATTGCCTGATTACAGTGACATCTCTAACGCTGATCAGCCTGTAAGAAACTTGCTTACCTTGAGGCGGATGATTCACCATCCAGCAAACTGCGATAGAGAGTTGCGTATTTTTCCAATTGCTTTTGAAGCTCGAATTCCAAGTCGGTTCGCTGCTTGTTCCTCCTACCTAAGTCGTCACGCAATTTTCGATCGCTCAGCAGTTGACAGATCGAGACTTGCCATTGTCCCTCGTCTTGCAACCTGACAATTTGTGGCTCAGCCTCTGCTCCAAGCAGTTCGCGAACTCCCTCAACATCAAAAGCAACCACCGGTTTAGCTTCGGCCATCGCCTCCAGACAGACATTGGGCATACCTTCGTAACGCGCCGGTAGAAGCAGTAATTCACTCTCTGCAATCCAACTCCGAGGCTCCGGCAACCAGCCTACGAGATGAATTCGTCCCTGCAAAGTTTTCTGCTTCATTTCGATTTGTTTGATCGTATGCTTGAGTTCCTGCGCGAGCTTTCCAGAACCGATCAACACCAGATGGGCTTTAGGAAATTGCTTTAACCATGCGGGAGAACTGTTAACAAGCCAGGAAACTCCTTTCTGCTGATCTAATCTTCCTACAAACAAGGCGACCTCGGCATCGGAGGGGAGCCCTAACTCACTCCAGTTGCGGGCCGACGAGTTTGGCCGTGGGCTTATGCCGTTGGGAATCACGATCCACTTCGACGCATCGACCTGACATGACCCTCGGTACTTGTCTCGCGCTCCCGCACTTACTGCGACCACCCGGCGAGCTTTTCGAAATGCGATGGATTCTAATTTCAGACGCAACCAGCGAGGTTCCGCTACCCGAACACCTGCAATCCAATCCATTGCCTGAAATCCCTGGTTGCCTAAAACTTTCGCAGGTATGGCTGGGGAGAGAGAGCGGTGGAGGGCTACTGCCGTCAGCAAATTGGCGTGAAACAGAAAGGACTGAATCAGTCGCGGCGGTGAATCCTTGATCAACTGGCGATATCGCCTTACCGCTGCCATGAATTGCCATTTACGGTTTGCTTCCAGTGAATGTAGTTCGATCGATGACTCTTTAAGTCGCCAGATCAATCCATCGCGAGGGGTTTGAGGAAATGAGGCAATCGAGATAACTCGAACTTTAGCCCCCAGGTTGTTCAAGTAACATGCCAGGTCCGTTAAACACTTTTCAGCCCCCCCCATCTCAAGTTCGGTAATCAACAAATCGATACGGCAGTTCAAACTGGGAGTCTGTTTGGCTGGGTCGATTCTTGTTGGACTTGCCATGGTTGACCGATTCCTGTGGTTCACCGTCTCGTCGAAACAATCTGCGAGCGTTATGCTGACAGAAACCACGGGAGACGACTAGACGATGTCCGAAACTGATTCCGATCTGTCACTATACGATTACGACTTGCCTCGCGAGCTGATCGCCCAGCACCCGCAGAGTCGGCGAAGCGATGCGCGGCTACTGCATCTCGACCGATTCTCGGGACAACGAACTCATTATCACGTAAGAGATCTTCCAGAGCTACTTCAGCCTGGAGATCTCTTGGTAGTTAATGATACAAAGGTTGTCCCAGCACGATTAATCGGGTTTCGCACTGCTACCCAAGGCCGGTGGGAAGGATTGTACATCCAGTCGAATGAGGCTGGAGTCTTGGAATTACTCAGTAAGACACGCGGTACATTAAAGCCTGAAGAAACACTGACCCTGCGCGATCGCGAGGGACGAGAATCCGAAGAGCTTGCTGTCTTATCCTCGACGGAGGATGGAAAGCTACTCGTTCGGAGCATTCATGCAACTCCGACTCTCGAACTGCTGGAACGCTTTGGTCGCATCCCTTTGCCACCTTATATTCGCGATGGCCAAATGGTCGACGCGGACGAAGAAACCTATCAAACAGTTTACGCACGTTCCCCGGGATCCATTGCTGCTCCAACCGCAGGCTTGCACTTTACGCCAGAGCTTTTGCAAACCTTGCGAAAATCGGGAATTGGAATTGTCGCCGTGACCTTGCATGTGGGAATTGGCACCTTTCAACCGCTTAAAGGGGATAGCATCGAGTCGCATAAGATGCATTCCGAGAGATTTGAGATCAGCGAAGCGGTTGCGAAAAAGATCAATGCGACGAAAGCCGCGGGCGGACGGATTATCGCGGTCGGAACTACGACGACACGCACATTGGAAACTGGCGCATTGAAAGGCAATGGCGCTATCGTGGCTTGTTCGGGTGAAACCAACCTCTTCATTCGTCCTCCGTTTAAATTCCAAGCGATCGATGGATTGCTGACCAATTTCCATCTTCCCAAAAGCACTTTGCTGATGTTGATCAGCGCGTTTGCTGGACGTGAATCCATTATGGGAACCTATCGAGAAGCGATCGAGCAACGTTATCGTTTTTACAGCTACGGCGATTGCATGCTCATCCTGTGAGCCAGTCCGATCAAATCATAACTTTGACATTTAGCGAGCAACAATCATGAGCCAAGAAGAGGAAGTGTTGGTCATTCCCGAGAGTCTATTTGATTCCTTAGGGCGTTTCTCTGGATTTCAAAACGATGTGACTCCTTATTTGGCCGAACTGCTGAATCCAGCCAATATGCAGTTTCGCAAACGAGGACAGGTGGAAGATGACCCTACATTCAAACAATTGATCCCGTATTGCATCTTACTGCACACGGATGCTGCCGGAACCACTCACATCTTTCGATACACGCGAGGGAAAGGGCAGGGGGAGCAGCGACTTCACGCCAAGCAGAGCATTGGAATCGGCGGACATATCTCACGCGAAGATGCCGCCGGCAGCAATGAACCTTATCGAACCGGTATGAGACGAGAACTCGATGAAGAAGTGATCATCGACTCTCACTACGATGAAAACCTGGCTGGAATAATCTTCGACGATACGACCGAAGTGGGACGCGTCCACCTTGGATTGGTTCATTGCCTGCGACTGCACACACCTAGCGCTCGAGGGCGAGAAGCAGATTTACTCGATAGCGGTTTCGTTCCTTTGGAAACACTGCGTGAGAACTTCGAACGCCTCGAAACGTGGTCTCAGCTTTGTGTCAAGCACCTATTCCCATCGGTGTAATTAGGCCATGATCTATCTTGACCATCACGCCACCACACCGCTTGATCCCGATGTTCTGGAAGCGATGCTACCTTTGCTGCGCGAGCACTTCGCTAATCCGGGTAGCATCTCGCATCAGGCGGGGCGTGATGTGGCGGAAATGGTAGGCAAAGCCACCGAAGCGGTGTGCAAATCGATCGGAGCTGATAGCGATGAGATCCTGTTCACCAGCGGTGCGACAGAGAGCACCAATCTAGCGATCTTCGGTATCTGCCTGCATCCGCGTCAAACGCGCCGAGAGATTGTGTCCGTTGTTTCTGAACATCGAGCGACTCTCGACCCTTTGGCACGATTAGAAAAATCGGGTTGGGAAATCAAGCGAGCTCCGATCGCGCCGCAAAGCACAGCGACCGTTTCTTCCCTTCAACCTGGTTCTATCGATCTGGATTACTTACGCGCCGCGATCGGTCCACAAACCGCTCTGGTCACGGTCATGCTGGCCAATAACGAAATCGGAACGATTGCACCTGTTCGACAGATTGCCGAACTGTGCCATCGCTATCAAGTTCCGTTGCACTGCGATGCAGCGCAAGCGGTCGGAAGGATAGCAGTAAATGTTAACGAGTTGGACGTGGACCTTCTTAGCTTTTCAGCTCACAAACTTTATGGCCCCAAGGGTGTTGGGGCGCTCTATGTCAGACGCCGTCCCCGTTCGGTTCGTCTCTATGCGCAAATTGTCGGCGGCGGGCAACAACACAACCTTCGCTCCGGCACCCTGAATGCTCCAGGTATTATTGGCTTGGCTACCGCCCTGACGTTGGCTGATCAACGTCGCGACCACGACCAGCAACATACGATGCAGCTCCGCAATCGCCTCTGGCTTAACCTGCAGCAGGAAATCCCCAACATCGAATTAAACGGTTCATCTCTCGATTCGCCCATGACCCGATTAGCTGGAAATCTCAACTGCAGTTTCCCCGGTGTGGAAGGTCAGAGCTTGATGCTGGCGATGCCGGAACTTTGTGTCAGCAGCGGAAGTGCTTGTACTTCGGCCGATCCGCACCCAAGCCACGTTCTGCTCGCCCTGGGCCTATCCGAAGATCGAGTCCGCTCTAGCCTCCGATTTGGCATTGGCCGTTTTAACACCCAGGCCGAAATCGACCTGGCTGTCCAATTAATCAGTACGGCTTATCGAAAACTAAAAAGCCTCGGTTAAGTTCGGTGGATTTGGGAAAAAACAGCCCACACCCACTGAAATCGGCAGTCCGTTGGACCAATTTCCCTTGTCATTCACGGCGGATCGCGCATACATTAACATAGGCGGCAAGGTTCGGTCGATCATCAACCATCGAGCGACCCATGTTGGCTGTAAAGCTGGTTCACAAATTGTCGATATTCGACGTTCGTTATTAGGTTTGAGGAGAGGTGTGCGTCCATGGCAGTGATACTGACTGAAAAGGCTGCGGAACAGGTAAAGCGTTTCAAGCAGGAGCATCAGTTTGGTGAAGAGTCGTTCCTCCGCATCGGAGTCATCGGTGGCGGTTGTAGCGGCTTTGAATACAACATTCAATTCGACGATCGTTTCGACGAAAAGTCTGACAGCAAATACGACCAGCACGGCGTTTCGGTCGTTGTAGACAAAAAGAGTGCATTATTTCTCGACGGCACCAAGGTCGACTGGTACCAAAGCTTTGAGAAGCAGGGATTTGTTTTTGACAATCCTAACGCTGTGAAGACTTGCGGTTGCGGCAGTTCGTTCTCGGCGTAAGCTGACAACGGCCTCTCCTGTAGGATAAATCCATCGAAAGCCCGACCCACATGGTCGGGCTTTTTTTGTAAATTGTTAGGGGGCTAAAGTTGCCCCGCATAAGCGTTCCCAACTTTTCAGTTATCATCGAATCTAAGTGGTCCGTTTGCTGGAGATGGCATCGACGGACAGCATTTCAAAATCAATCTTACATTAATTTCCTATCGATAAGCGAGTTGCTTCTGTGAGTGCTGCGAACCACGAGGAACGGATTTATATCTTGGGCATTGGCGATGATGGGTTTGAAGGACTAAGCCGACATGCTCAAGCGCTGCTACAGGAAGCGGGGTTGATACTTGGTCCTCCCGGCCTAATCGATCGCTTGAAACATCTCACCACGCCGAAAGAAATTACACCGATCGATTTAGAAAGACTCATCGAACGCCTCGAAGAAGAACGAAGGCAACAAAAGATCGTCTTACTGACTCATGGCGATCCACTTTTTTTTGGAACCGCTCGCTTTCTGTGCGATCGCTTAGGAAAAGAACGTTTCGAAGTAGTCCCTCACGTCAGCAGCATGCAACTCGCATTCGCGCGAGTCAAAGAAAATTGGGACGAAGCTTACCTGACCAACTTAGCCACTCAACCTCTACAACGTGTGGTTGAGAAAATCAGGACGGCTGAAAAAGTGGGATTATTCACCACCTCGGAGATCACACCGGCGGTGATTGCGGCGAGCCTATTGGACAGTGGCATTGACTATTTTCATGTCTACGTTTGCGAAAACCTGGGAGCCAAAGATGAACGGGTCACGCGTGGAATGCTGGAGGATATCGCGAAAGAATCCTTTGCATCGCTCAATGTGATGTTGTTGATTCGCAAAGCCAACGCTCCTGATCGCCCCATTTCCATGCACGGCAAACGGCTCTTTGGCAATCCGGATGAAATGTTTCTTCATTCACAGCCTCGGCGCGGTCTTATCACACCGATGGAAGTCCGCGCCATTGCGCTCGCTCAGCTCGATCTGGGCCCCAGCAGTACTGTGTGGGATGTCGGAGCTGGAACGGGGTCGGTTGCTTTGGAAGCAGCTCAGTTAGCTTCAGCGGGCAAGGTTTACGCGATTGAAATGGAAGCTTCTGATTACAACATGTTGGTGGAAAACGCTCGGCGATTCGGAACAAGCAATGTCTATCCGGTTCTCGGTGAAGCACCTCGTGCTTGGCAGGATCTTCCCGAACCCGATGCGATTTTTCTTGGTGGCACAGGGCGATCGGTAACTGATTTGGCGCGGGCTGCATGGCCCCATCTTCGCCAGGGAGGTCGATTGGTCGCAAGTATTACCAGTATGGAGTATGTTGTCGCGCTTCAAAAACAGCTGATGGATTCGGGCGTTGAACCCGATACGATCATGATTCAGCTTTCGCGAACCAATTACCAGCTCGATCAACTGAGATTGGAAGCAGCCAATCCTACGTTCTTGGTCATCGCCAGAAAGGATGCTCGCTGATATGCGTACCGATGGCCATGAGAATCCTCACCTCGATGTCCTCGCCATAGGCGCTCATCCAGACGATTGCGAGATTGCCTGTGGTGGTACCTTGGCCAAGCTGGTTCAGCAAGGCTATCGAGTCGGCATTATCGATTTAACCGATGGCGAACCAACTCCCAAAAGCCCTGGACCTGAAGTACGAAAAGCGGAAGCGTTAGCCGCCGCTTCCGTATTGGGATTGCACGTTCGTGAAATACTGAACCTACCCAATCGCCGACTCTTTGATTGCTTCGAATCTCGCGTCGAACTCGCGAAACGTTTGCGAGTTCACCGTCCTCGCATAGTGATCGGTTTTGGTGATAAGACTCCAATGGCTTCACCTGATCATTACCAAGCGATGCTGATCACGGATGCAGCGGTGTTCTATTCGCGACTTACGAAATGGGATGAACACTTCGATGGATTGCCGGTGCATGCTATCGAACGGCAACTCTACTTCCGCTTGCCGTTTGAATCCTCTTCGTTAGCCGGATTTGAATCGCAAATAACTGTCGATATCACCGATACGCTCGAAAAAAAACTGGCGGCCATCGGATGCTATCAGACTCAATTTCCACCGGAGAAAAACTATATTTTCGATCGAGTCCGTGGAGCAGCTTGGGCTCTAGGGGCACAGTCAGGTATCTCTGCGGGCGAAAGCTTTGTCTGTACAAAACCCCTGAGCGTTCAAGATCTCGCAGCTACTGTACTAACAGGACCTCGTTCCAAAAGTGGTTTAAATTCCTGACGGCTTTCCCTGGAAAAACAGAAACATGTCATCGCTCGTAAGTTTTCCGGAAGCAACCAAACCCAGCCTTGGAAATTCGCAGTGGCTGCTCAGGCTGCGGTGGTGCGCGGTCATCGGTCAGCTACTGACGATCGCCATTTCCTACTGGGGTCTTGATATTGAGCTGAGCGTCTCGACGCTGGTAACGCTCGTCGCTATTACTGCTGGCACCAACATCCTCTTTTGGCTCTACCTACGGCAGTTCTCGCAAATCGATCGCAAAGGAAAACTGGCGAATATCGAGAGGTACTTACTTCCCGGCATTCTGCTGCTGGACATGAATGTCCTTACTGCCATGCTCTATTTTTCCGGTGGACCGACGAACCCGTTTCTCTTTTTCTATTTTGTCAACGTAGCGATCGGTGGCATGATTCTTCCGACCGCTTCCGCATGGCTGCTTGTCACCAATGCGATTGCTGGCGTACTGCTACTCCTGAATTCACATAAAACGATCCCCATGCTGAGTCATTCGATGGACTCCGAGCAAAGCAGCCCGCTACATAAATTCAGTTTCTTCATCGCGTTTGTAACCTCCTGTCTAGTGGTCACGTATTTCATGCGTTTGCTCTATCAACAGCTGGCGCAGCGAGAGCAGCAAATGCGTCTTGCGGAGCAACAACAAGCGAAGGTTCATCGTCTTGAAGCGTTGGCCACTTTGGCTGCGGGCGCCGCGCATGAACTGGCAACTCCCCTCTCGACCATTGCAGTGGTTGCTAAGGAAATGTCCCGAAACGTCAACAAGTGGAACGCTCCTGATTCGCTTCGACAAGACCTGACCCTTATCCAAGAAGAACTGAAGTATTGCCGTAGTGTTTTGGATCGCATGCGGGCCGGTGCTGGCGAAGCCGCGGCAGAAAGAATTGCCGATATAACAGCAGAGCAAGTAATCGCCGAAGTGCTTGTAGGACTACGCGATTCGCAACGTGTTGTTGTTCAACGCAACGCGTTACCGACAACCTCTTTGCGATTACCTCTCCAAGCAGTCGCACAAGCCTTGCGAAATTTAGTCCAAAATGCAATTGACGCTACACCAACGGAACAGAGCGTTGTTCTTTCGATTCAACAAGTGAATCAAGGAGACTGGGATATTCGCGTCGAAGACAAAGGTGCAGGAATGCCCGATAGTATTCTCCAAAGGATCGGGGAACCCTTCTTCACAACCAAGGAACCTGGGAAAGGTATGGGGCTGGGGGTTTATCTAAGCCACAATGTGCTCAGCGGGCTAGGAGGGAATTTGGAATTCGAAAGTCGTCCAGGTCAAGGAACCGTCGCCTCCATTCGACTTCCGAAATCGGTTTCCGATGTTCCGGTTGGCTGAGAATTCAACCGCTCACCAATTCACTGAAACTTATTTATTGCCAAACTCCCCACAATGATTTCTTTTGGCTTACAATACAAAAGCAACAAGTCGATTTTCACTCAACCATGATAAGGTGACCGAATACGTTTTGCGGAATCGCTTTATGGACTCCACTTTATTTCTGTGCCTCAACTGGCAGTTAACCCCATGTCTGACGGACTAACCACAACATCGGCAAGCAGTATTCTACTGGTAGACGATAGTGTTGTGCTGCGCGACCGCTTGGCGCAGGCGTTCGAGGAGCGTGGATTCCGCGTCCAGGTAGCGGGGAATTACGATGAGGCACTAGCCGTCTTCAGAGTCAAGCCGACCGATTTGGCGGTGGTCGATCTGCGTATGCCAGGCAAGCCGGGCCTCGCTCTAGTACCCCAACTGAAAAAGATGAATCCCGATACCCGTATTTTGATTCTCTCGGGGTTTGGCAGTATTTCGACAGCCATCGACGCAGTACGTCTTGGGGCCACCAACTTTCTGCCCAAACCGGCCGATGCGGATGATATCTTAGCAGCCTTCGCTCGTGGTGATAGCGAAGTGGCGATTCCACATTTGGATGAGGAAATCCCTGTCCCCACGTTGGCTCAAGCAGAATGGGAACACATCCATCGAGTCCTTGCCGACTGCGCTGGTAACATCTCCGAAGCGGCTCGTCGCTTGGGCATTCACCGCCGTTCGCTTCAACGAAAGCTTCGCAAACGGGCGCCGTAGAAAACGGATTTGATTTTTTATCCGCGAGCAAATTGAGAACATTAGTGATTCATTCACTGTTCGTTTCTTTAAACGGAATCACCTGAAAATTCCGAATCGCTGACCTAGGCCGCAAATTTTAACATGGTTGATCTCCTGGTTTCTTCGATAGGCCAGGAGTCCTCGATCATCCCGAGGATTAAGACAGGTATTTGGCAATAGATGCCTATGAACTTGGTGTTATCTAACGAATTCCAGGTAACCCCGATACCAGATTACCGAGCCTAGTGCGTAAGCTCTGTTCCGCTGGTACCTCCTAGGTAAAATTTTACGATTCTTCCACGGGCTCCGTTCCTACCGTTCCTATCGCCCGCAAAGCCGTAACATCCCGTTGGTTGGTCACATTCGGTTATTCCATTCAACAAGGCAAACCGATTTCCTCGTTGTAAGTGTTATAAGCGGCCCGCCTGTATCGTTGCGATCATGCGTTACACGAAGATTGTGGGAAAGTAAGGTTTCAATCCGAAATGCTCAGCGATTGGTTTCCAGCTCTGACAAAACGCGATCGCTTCGGCTTCCGACCAGCAGTTTTATCCTTGCTTGTCCTCGGCTCGATCCCGACTTGCCTTCTTGCTCAATCATCACCGACTCTCATTACGCAGCCTCACCCTCGTAACGTCGCGGTACCCTTTGTCTCTGGGAATATAACATCCAGCGATCAGGTCGCAGTTGCGCAGGCTGACACACAAAATATCAACGAGTCCATTCCGGAATCTGCGACTAGCGAACTTCCACAAGCATCTAGTTATCAAACCGAAATTGCCCCCGAGGATAGTGTTCGATTTGCGCGGGCCTTCCGTGTTCTCCCTTCCAGGGCAAACCCAAACCAAATCGATCTATCACCAACCAAAATTCAATCGTCGTTACCAACATCATCGTCCATTGCAACAACCGGTGAGAATCGCCCATCGTTGCAAACGATGCGGGCTGTCGAACCACCACCAGGCTGGAATGCGGTTGAGAAACGCATTCGTGAACAACTAGAAACTTGCGATGCCATGTTACGCCGCGGTGCGATTTACTCCGCTCGTCAGACCTGCTGGCAAGCTCTCGAAGAGCTTTGCCGTGTTCTAGACTTGCATAGGCCAGAGGGAAAGAGAGTTGAAGCTCTGAGACGGGCAATGGTTGCGATGCGTGAGGAAGAGGACTTCTATCGCTATTCATCTCTGCAGAACTCAAGACCCGATTTGATTTCCAATCTGAGTTGGTCGCACGAGACACCTGTCATCAGAGAATGGCTAAAGCAGCAGGCAACTTCGGCTACATCTCAAGATGCTCAGCAAATCAGCCCTCTGATCGCCGCTCAACATTACCGCAGCTATGCTCGTGAACAATTGATTGCTGCCTGTGATCATCATCCATGGGCTGCCGATTTACTATATGCATTAGGTAAAACCCTAGAAAAGCAAGCTTGGGAAGATAGCTCTCGATCAGCGTTGATTCAGCAGCATGCCGAGATCATCTATCAAGCAGCCTTGGAGACCAATCCCAAACAGTTCTTAGCCGCAACGCAGTTGGGCTATGTTCTTTTGCAATTAGATCGCCCTCAGGAAGCTCGCGATATCCTTGTCTATAGTGTCAACGGATTGCCAACAACTGCGGGCTACCAAAATCTGCGTGAAGCTTGCCGTCGTCTCAACGATCAGCAAGGGATGGCGTGGAGCACATCGAAGTGGGCTGAGCTGCAAGCTCGTGAAGCGGCTGATGCAGCCGACATTCCTTTTACAGAGATCGATTCTCGACAATTTGCCGCGATCAGTGCGCAGGATATGGAAGTCACCCGTTTTGCAAATAACCCGGCAGTCACTGACAATAGAAGCGATGCTCAATATTCATCACAAACCTCTGCTGTAGCCAATCCAACTAAGCAGACAGCAAAACGCGGTTGGCTGCCAGAGGCTTGGCGATAAATTGAAAATTTACTCAGACGGTAAAAAGAGCTATCACATGTTGCCAATCCTGAAAAAGAACGATGCCTATCGGGCTGTGGGCCACTGCACGTTCTTACTTTTCGTTGCAGCATGTCTTCTCGTCGATCGACAAATCTGTGTCGCACAGGTTCCCAATAGCCGTGCTCCCATCGGCCATGACATGGCTCATGCTGCAG
Organism: Planctomycetota bacterium; assembly: GCA_041178745.1. GTDB lineage: Bacteria > Planctomycetota > Planctomycetia > Pirellulales > Pirellulaceae > JAFLCP01. Next base: position 11,769 of record JBEGUT010000059.1, read on the forward strand.
CAAACCCGACGACAGCTTTGGTTGCAAATCCATCAGCTTCTCAAAACGTCGCAACTGCACCACCGGTTTCGGCCCAGCCAATCGCAATGGGTCCCAATATCGTCGGCTCCTACCCCATGATGTCGATAGAAACATCGGGGGAATCTATCCTACGCCAACAAGTTCCTTATCCAGGCGGATGCCCCAACTGCATGCGCGGTATCGATTGCAGAGATCACTGTGGACAATCGGCATCTTGGGATAACATGAGACCCATTGAGTTCCAACCGCTGTTGCATGGTGAATTCGTCGGTCCAATCCGGCTTCCTGCTATGGTCGACTATCGAATGCGTCCCGGGGAT
>JBEGUT010000060.1:0-12087 GCA_041178745.1 Planctomycetota bacterium
TACGTCATAGCGAAATGGATCTTCTGGCGACCAGTGTCGAACTATCTTCGGTACGAACACATCTTTAGCAATCAAGCGTTCCGACAACTCTTGCTTCTCGACATCCTTCTCTTTTTCAATAGCTGCCGTCTGCCATTCACTCGGCTTGTCATCAGTTGGCTCTATCACACGCCACCGGACTTCGAATCGCCTGTCTCCTTGGCCCAATGCACCTTCAAGCGGGACACTCAGTGCGATTTGATCTTTGCCCGCAAGTCCACCTACGCTCAATTGCAGATCGTTGAAATAAACCGACTTGGGCAAACCTATCAGACGCACTGCTTTCCAAATGCCACCGAAATGTGGCACGACAATTGGTAAAAATCCCTGCGTGTTGTGGCCAACCCGTTCATCGACTTCGATCTCAATCGCAATCTCCTTATCGACAGCAGCCGCCTGAATCCAGCGACTGATATCGATGCGAAACGGTGTCCAACCACCGAGATGACTACCGATTTCTTTCCCCTCAATGCGCACTGTGGCATGAGTCGCTGCTGCTTCGACTTCCAACAGCCAACATGCATAACGATCCCGCGGTAAGCCTGCGGGAATCTTTGTCCGATAGATCGCCCTGCCGTTGAATTGATCTCCGAGTAAGGCCTCCCATTCGCGACCGACTATGGCATCGATATTCCTACCTATTTCGATGCCTTCCTTAGGCTTACCTTCGATCGCCTCAATCGTCCAATTCTGTTTCAATTCGACTTCAAATCTCGTCTTTGCATCTTGAGCGAATATGCCTTGCCATCCCTCATTCGTCGCAAATCCAAACGTAATGGCGAATACGACAAGAAACGAACGCGAAGATTTCATCGTCTTCAACCTTTTTCGATATGGAACCACAGCGTCGATCAAGCCAGCAGGATATACCAACGGTAGCGAATTGAGTTCTAGATCATTTAAGATGGCTAATCGTAGAGTGCTATTTTGTTTTTAAGCGTGATCGACCAAACGCTGATTTATGTCTTCGATGATACCTTCGAGCTCGGCGATACTGTCAATCACGTAGTCGGCACCTACCTGAATGAATTGCTCTCGAATCACTTTCTTACGTTTCTCTCTCTCTGAAATTGGCAACTGCCTGAGCTCTTCTTCAGTAAGCCCCATGCTATTTCCGGTTTCCACAATACCTACAGTCCACGCGCCCGCATTGATCCCAGCCTGAACGCCGACAACCGTATCATCTACGACTACCCATTGGCTTAGTGGATATATATCGAGCATCTCGGCCGCGCGAAAAATCATCCAGGGTGCAGGCCGACCAGCTCTTGCGTCCTCCGCGCACAACACCACTTCGGGACGATATCCCTGCTTTGCAGCTTCAGCACTTACAACTTCCATGAGCTCGCGCGTATACCCTGTCGACGAGGCGATTCGAACGCCTTTGGCAGCTAATCGAGCGACGACATCCACTGCACCAGGGATCATCTTGGAATGTTTGGCGAGTACGCTTTTTTGCAATGGAATGAATTCAGCATATAAACGATCGATATCTTCCTCGCGATGGGGCTTTCCAAAGGTTGTCTGCCAAGCCTGTTTGACGCGGGGTATTTCTAGCACGGAAGCGATATGGGCTCGTTTGGCCATCCCCATCGGTGCGCGAGCTTCCTGAGTAGTCACGGGAACTCCGGCTCGATGGAAGATTTCGATAAATACCTCAGCTGGTGCAAGGCTTCCAAAATCGATGGTGGTACCCGCCCAATCCAACATTACTCCTTTGACCTGCAAATCTTTTTTTGTCATCGATCTCACATTTTCTTAAACAGTCTTGTATTACTAAGTGACTTGCTCATCGTTAGCAACGAGTCGTTCTTTTGGATTCTAACGACAGCCGTTTCGCCAAAATCTTTCGGCGACTCCGAAGGATAGAGTCATGCCAGAGCCGCCGAGCCCCGTGCATACATGAACATCGGCAAGCGGTTCACGCTGAAAGACGTAACCTTGCTCAAGCTTGGCGTAGATCCCATGCCATCGCTGCACAATGTTCCAATTCGGTAACTGCAACCAGCGTCCCAACTCCCGCAAAATGAGATCATCGATGTAAGCACTATCGAACGGTTCTATCTCGTGATCATACAGATGCGAATCACCGAGGATGACCTCTCCCAATTCATTTTGCGATGCCATCACATGAATGCCATAGCGATCTAGTTCGGGAGTCTCTTCGGCGATTCTTTTTTTCAATTTTTCCAAACTGGGACAGACTTGGAAATTTTTATAATGCCGAAGTGTTAAGCCACTGGCGAGATGCATTCCGATCTTCCAGTTATTTTGTTCAGGGGCGACTTTGAGCATCTGCAGTTTGCAGCGTCGCATGCCGGCTGATTGAAGCAAGTCAGGAAATAATGTTTCGAAATCAGCCCCACCGCAAATGATCACCTTTTCGGCCTCAAGCACTTGCCTATCTGCCAGCGTCACTTTACCGGAATCGACCGCGATAGCCTGCCGGCCAAAATGAAACTCGATCGGAAATGCGCTCGCCAGCCAAGCAGGTAATTTGCGAATCGTTGCAGGTGGATTGACGCATAGCTCAGTTGAACTGAAAAGACCACCTAGCAGTCCTTGAAGTTTGACTGCCGGAGTACGAGCTTGAATCGACTCGGGCTTTAGGAGTTCGCAGCGATAACCTAATTGGGAACTGCGATCGGCAAACTCTTGAATCACCGCCCACTCATCTTCGCGGTAGGCAACGTGCAATGATCCGCAGGGATTCACCCAAATACCGGACTCCCTTGCCACCTGCAGCCACAGCTCTCGACTTTCTAGGGCAACTTCCAGCGGCTCTCCAGGCATCTGACCGATGGGCCAAATCATGCCAAAGTTTCGAATCGATGCACCACAGGCATTTTGGCTACGCTCGATGACCTGAACGCGATGGCCCCGTTTGGCAGCAGCCCAAGCCTGTGCCAGTCCAAAAATGCCTCCCCCCACTACAATCACTTGCATGGGTAAATTCCTCTCTTAATCCCGTAAAGGAAACACAATCGAATCAAAACAACCTATCATGCAGATAGTCGAAACCGAGCTGAATCATTAACCTAATTCGAGCTGTAGCTTCTCTCCTTGAAAGTCCGCCAAAAGGCACGCCGAATGAAACCATCATCCTCTCCGGGAATCGATCCGAAAAGATCCCCCATCCCGGCTAAATGGATTGTAGCACTGGTCGCAGTCGCTTTGGTGTATGCATTGCTGCAACCGTGGGCAAATCGCCGTTTCGGTTGGAATCTACCCTCGCTGGGGCAGTTGACCAACTCTCAACCATCAAACCAGGAACGTGGTTCGGCCCATAGCCCCGACAGCAAGTCGTTCCATGAGGATTCCGCAAATAAAGATCTTTCGAGTTCCGATTTTACAAATGATTTAGCGAACTCCAGCCGCCCCTCTTCAGATACGGAGCGAACGCGTCAACCAAAATCCGACTCTCTCGACAATTCATCTAATGCATCGCTTAACAACTCTGATGAGTTGAGCCAACTTGCACCGCCAACAAATCGACGCAGTGATTCGCTGAACAAAGAGAATACGACTGAAAAAGTTTCTTCGGATGTAACTGCAGGCTCAGCTTCAGCACGCGATACCAAGCCCAATAACGAATCGTCTATTAATTCTTCTCGTCCAGCGAATTCATCGGGACCTTTGGCCAATCGCACGAGCCAAAAACAGGAACGGGCAACCGACTCACCTTACGAATTGCTCAAATCGATTGGTTCGGAAGCGTATCTCAGCCAAGCGGGCTTGCGATACACTCGAGGAAGTGAGGATGGTCATCGCATTAAGCATCTCGAACGACATCGAAGCGATGTACCCGATCGACCTGGCCGACATGGAGTCTTCAAGGGTGACTGGCAACAGACTTTAAAGTGGATCGATGAGGCCTATTCGCGTTCCAAGAAGCCAGATCGATTCACGAAAGTTCGACAGGAAGACTCACGAACCGTCATCGAAACGGAATTCAGTTCCTCGATCGGTTACATCGGTGGACGCGATGGATCGCGAGCCGGTAATCCTTCCACCAGACGGCTGCGGTTGGTAGTGGAAGGGGATCGATTTATTACAGCGTTTCCTTTTTGATGATCCGGTCACAAGGCATTGCGACTAGGTAGTACAAAGTATGTCCGAATCCCCCGTATATGTTGGTAACTGTCCGGTTTGCTCGGATGGCCTTTGCAAGATTCGAATCTGCAGAGACCAGATCGGTCCTTTGCCGATCGCCCTTTGTGATGAATGCGAAGCGTTTTGGTTTTCGCCTGACATATCGCAGCCTCCTCGTTTTTTAGAGGCAGAGACGGGGCGTTTGGGAGAATTTGCATGTAGTGCTTGGGACGACAATGCCCACTGGGCCACCTCCGAAGAGGTGGCCAAAATGGGCTGGGAACGAGCACTGCAGTGGGCAATTACCACAGAATCCCTAAAATCTCCACCAAACTCCTCCCCTTAGATTACACTGAAGACTTCGCGGCTTGAGTTCTTGCCTGGCAAAACAGCAGTAAGCCGTCGTTGTCCGAGTCCTTCCACAAATCACCTATCACTAATAAAGCAATGAGAATGTTCCGCCAATAAGCCGAATCTCGGCCCCACCCAATACACCACAGACCTTCGACTATGAACCATTCTGCGACTTACGCCTATCAAATTTGCCTGCTGCTTTTACCTTCGCTTCTACTCACATCGGAGGGCGCATGGGGACAGGACCCTGCAGCCAGCCAGCCCGCTAAAACCGATGCCGCTCCTACCATTCGCGCTGGGCATTCGATGCATGGCGAAGCATTCAACGAAGGACCGCGCTCGGCAGCCTACTTGATGGCGGGAATGGGTAAAGTCGATTTCCCGATAACAACGGCCAGCCCGATGGCCCAACGTTTTTTCAATCAAGGAATCGCGCAGCTACATGGTTTTTGGTACTTCGAAGCGGAACGTTCTTTTAGACAAGCTTCTGCCATTGACCCTGCGTGCGCGATGAACTACTGGGGCATGGCTTTAGCCAATACCAACAATCGTGGACGCGCACAAAAACTCATCGAAGAAGCGAAAAAACGACGTAGTCAAGCGTCTCCACGCGAAGCTCGATACATCGACGCATTAAGCAAGTATCTTGATGATGAGAGTTCCAAAGAAGAAAAGAATCGCCGCAAGCCCCAACAACGTGCCAAAGATTACTTGCGCGATCTGGAGGAAATATCACTTGAGTTTCCTAATGATGTCGAGGCGAAGGCAATCATCGCTTTAAAGCTTTGGGAATCTGAACGCGAAGAGGTTCCCCTTTCAAGCCACTTAGCTGTCGATGCTTTGCTAGATGATATTTTTCGCGCCAATCCAATGCATCCCGCGCACCACTATCGTATTCATCTTTGGGATGGAAGGCGACCCGCCAGGGCCTTGGATTCCGCAGCGAAAGCAGGCCCCAGCTCACCCGGAATTGCTCATATGTGGCATATGCCTGGCCATACCTATTCCCGCCTCCATCGCTATCACGATGCGGTCTATCAGCAGGAAGCCTCAGCGCGCGTCGATCATGCTCACATGATGCGCGACCGCATTCTACCTGATCAGATTCATAACTTCGCACACAACAACGAATGGCTCATTGGCAACATGATCTTTATCGGTCGAGTCAATGATGCACTGAGTCTTGCCAAGAACATGATCTCGCTTCCTCGTCATCCTCGATACAACAACCTAGGTGGAGGTGGTAGTTCGGGTAATGGCCGCAGAAGGTTATTTAACACCTTGGATGAATATCGACTTTGGAATCAGGCGCTCGAATTGGCTGATACGATCTACCTAGAGAATAACAACTCCTTTGATGAGGAACTGCGAAACCTTCGCCTCCTCGGTGTCGCTCGAGTTCAAAGCGGTAGAGTCGCCGAAGCCGATGCTACTCTGGAATCACTTCAGAAGATGCGAGAGCCGCGTGAAATTGAATTCCAGCAATTAACCGAAGAACCTCCCGCGCCGGCTGCCTGGGAGGCAACTCAAGACTGGCAAAAGAAACTGAAAGAAGAATCGGAAAAGAAAAGGCAACAACAAGTAGCTCGCAAGGGTGTCGTTGAGCAGGAACGAAACAAAATCGATCAAGCGATCGCATTGATCCAAGCTCACAAGAAGGCCATCATCAATGACTTCGCGGGAGCATCAGAGCAGCTTCGCAAAGCAGGTGACTACAATCGACTTCAGGAATATGAGTGGATGCTTGCCGCCGGTAACCGCGATGAAGCACTAAAGAAAATTGACTCTCATGTAAAAGACCATCCAGGTGAGATACTTCCTCTGGCAGTTGCGGTTTGGCTTTATCATCAAGCTGCCAACAAAGATAAGGCCAAAGAATACTTTGAAACATTGCGGGGCCTGGCGCACTCTGCCAACCTTGACACCCCGATGCTAGCTCGCCTCACCCCAATCGCAGAGGAATTTGGCTTCGGGAAAACTTGGCCAAAACCTTATCAACCAGCACCTGATATTGGCGAGCGTCCCGCTCTTGATTTACTAGGCCCGATGCAATGGTCCCCGTATGAAGCGCCCGAATGGATGGTGCAAACCAGTTCAGGCGAAGTGCTCAGCAGTAAGCAGTTGTTAGGAAAGCCAGTGGTCGTTCTCTTCTATCTCGGCTTTGGCTGTCTGCACTGCGTCGAACAACTTCAAAAATTCGAGCCCAAACTTGCCGAGTTTCAAAAGGCAGGTATCGAAGTAATCGCCATCAGCACCGAAACTTTAGCCTCGCTGCAGCAAGGTATCACCAATCTAGAAAAACCACTGCAACTGCGATTGAATTCCGATCCTCAGCTTAGAATGTTCCAAGCATTTCGCTGCTTTGACGACTTTGAACAACTACCGTTGCATGGCACTTTTGCCATCAGTCCGGAAGGCAAAGTTCTTTGGCAGGATATTAGTCACGAACCATTTATGGACCCTGAGTTTGTCCTTCGAGAATTTCAGCGACAATTAAAAATTCAACGCTAGCCGAGCATTCTTATCATGCCCGCCAAACGCTTGTCGAGTCAGCAAATAAAACTACTCTCAGAGCGTGTACCTGCCCGAAGGCTCGCCGATGTATCCAGCGAGGTTCGAGAAGCACTCGCTGAAGGTTTGCTGGAAACCAAAAACTTGACCGAATGGTTAGCCGTCGATCGGCCTCATCTTGCTACCCGCGTCTTTTCAAGGTTTTCGCATTATGATTGGTGGCCTGAACTAAGAAAAGAAATTAAGGCTTCTAGCCATTTATCAGCTCTTAAGTTCAGCTTGTGGATTGGTCAAAGGTTAGCCACTTTTGTTCATCCCCAAGATGATTTATGGCAGACCATAGCGAAGCATCCGAGCGATGTGGTGCGTGAATGGGCTGCATGTATCGTTGGTTATCGCAGCGATCTAACTTTGAAAGAGAAAATGATTCGGATCCGCCCGATGGCGGATGATCCGAATGCGGGACTGCGGGAAGTCGCCTGGATGGCTCTGCGAGGTGATGTCGCCCGCGATCCCTCTAAGAGCATTAAGCCTCTCCTTGCTTGGACCACAGAAAAAAGCGACCGTTTGCGCCGATACAGCAGTGAGATCACCCGACCTTGTGGAGTTTGGTGCGCTCACATCGGTCTCTTGAAAAGCAAGCCTGAAATAGGTCTTCCTATTCTTGAAAAGCTCAATATGGACTCCTCAAAGTATGTTCGCGATTCGGTGGCCAATTGGCTTAATGATGCCAGTAAAACGCAGCCCGATTTTGTCTTAGAAGTCACCGACCGCTGGAGAAAAGAATGCCAGTCTCCCAACACGGATAAAATTATCTCGCGAGCCTTGCGAACGATACGTCATCAAAAAGATCTGTAACGAGAGCCACTAGATGGGTCACTTGTCGGAAGGTGGTAACTCCTCCTGTCGTCCTAGCAGCCTCGCAACCTGACGAACGGCCAAATCGAGCGACTTTACAGCCATCTTGTAATTCATGTGGCCGGAAATCTCTGGTTGAATTTCGATAAACAGACGAAGAGCTCCTTTCAACTTGCCAAATTTTTTATGGGCCAGTTTCAGATAGTTTTCGCTGTCACCCGCATCCAGTGAAGGACCAAGTGCGAGCATAAAGTCATATAATTCCCTATGAACTTCGGCCAACTCTTCGTCCTCGCTCGCCTCGTCGCTATGCTTCAAAAACGTCCTTACCATCCAGATATGGCTAATCTGGCGGTCAATTTCCTGCATTAGCTGTAGGGAGGATTCTGTATCCGACACGCTATAGTTCTCCGAAGCTCAATATCCACTTACCACAAATTTAAGGTATGTTATTTGGAGGTTTCTCTCAACCCGCTTCGTCCCTTTGTTTCCATAAGTTCGAGAGCACGATGCTGAACGACCAGCAGGTTTTTCTAATCGCCCAGGGGCAACAGTCGCAACATCGTTGGCGGCGTAGCCTGAAAAAGACAGATGCTTCGCAGAGTAACGAAACGGTTAATGATATTGAAGCCGGCATTACTCTAGGCAGAAGCCAAGCGACTTGGAATGTTCCCTGGGATGACCGCATCTCGCGTCGGCACGCCGAATTGCAATGGACGGCTCAGGGGTTACTTGTTCGAAAACACCCAGAGGGTCGCAATCCGATCTTCTTTCAGGGTACTAAACGCGATGAGTTTTATGTGCAGGTAGGGGAGCATTTTGTCATCGGCCAAACGACCTTCACGATCGTTCGGCAACAAGCCAGGATCAACAGCGGCTATCAGCCTGCCGTCACCGAACATGCTTTCACTCAGGAGCAATTGCGCCAAAGTCGTTATCGCGATTCAGCTAGTCGTTTGGAATCTTTGAGCCGCTTGCCTGAAATCATTTCTGTGAGCAACAGCGATGAAGAGCTTTGCTTAAGGCTGGTCAATCTGCTATTACACTCAATCTCTCGATCGAATTGGGTCGCTTTGGTCGCGGCGAAAAAAATCGCCAAACTAGATGCTTCGCAAACAACGGTACCTCCATCTACCGTGAATAAAAAAACTTTGGATCGCGATATCGAAATCATGCATTGGGATGCGCGTGTACTGACGGGTCACGACTTCAATCCCAGTGGTCAGCTGATTCAGCGGGCTATGACGACACAGCAAAGCATTTTGCATGTCTGGCAGCAAAGTAGCGATGCGACCAATGCGTCGACTACATCCCCAGCACTTCCAGCCACTGACGCGTACACTCAGAGCGAGAATATCGACTGGGCCTTCTGCGTACCCTTGCCTCACAATGATTCTCGCGATTGGGCCATCTACGTTGCAGGGAATTTCGATGATCTCGTGCGACCTTTACCGCCTGCGGAATCGATGGAATCGGTCATCGCTGACGAACTACAGGATGACCTCAAATTTACCGAGTTGCTGGCTACTACACTGGGCTCGCTTCGTATGAATCGAGTATTGCACCAACGTCAGCAAAGTCTAAAACCATTCTTTTCTCCAGTGGTTTTAAATGCATTGGCGCAAAGCGATCCTGAACAAGTACTCGAACCACGCGAAGCCGACGTTTCAGTATTGTTCTGCGATCTTCGAGGTTTTTCCCAACGCAGCGAGGAGTCGGCCGATCGTCTGCTTGAACTTCTTCAACGTGTCAGCAATGCATTAGGAGTCACCACCAATCAAATCTTGCGACAAGGAGGAGTGGTTGGCGATTTCCATGGCGATGCGGCGATGGGCTTTTGGGGTTGGCCGCTAGGCGACCCTTCCTCATCCATTAGAAAAGCGTGCCAAGCCGCTTTAGCGATCCGTTCTGAGTTTCTAGCTGCCAGCCGACAACAGGATCATGCTTTGGCCGACTTCCGGGTGGGAATTGGAATCGCGTCAGGCCGAGCCGTAGCAGGAAGGATCGGAACAACAGATCAAGTTAAGGTCACTGTATTTGGACCTGTTGTCAATCTCGCTTCGCGACTTGAAAGTCTCACCAAGTATTTCCAAGCCCCCATCGTGATCGATGAGAATACAGCACGTCTTGCCAAACAATTACTCTCGCCACAGGATGCCCGAGTCCGACGACTGGCTCGCGTCCTACCAATGGGCTTAACTCAACCAGTTTGGATTCACGAATTGCTGCCTAGCTATGGAAGTCAGTCCCCCTTGAGCGATGAGCATTTGGTCTTGTTCGAACAGGCTGTGGAGCTATTTCAGCAAGGCCGCTGGAACGAAGCCTTTCGTCAACTCCATCACGTGCCAGCTGAAGATGAAGTAAAAGACTTTCTCACGGTCTATATCGCTAGTCATTCGCGCGTTGCCCCGGCCGATTGGCAAGGCTTTATTCGGATGACTTCGAAGTAGATACTTAGGGGGTACCACGATTTTTATTTAAAGTTTGGAATTGAGACGCAAGTGTATCGCGCATGGACTCAAAGACACTTTGCCATTCCCGCGTCTTTCGCTGTCTAAATAAAAGATGGTTGGGATACCAAGAGGATTGGTTCCCCTCGAGTTTCCAACGCCAATCGGGTACATTACCCAAGGCTAACCAGACAGGCACACCGAGCGCACCGGCGATATGAGCAACCGAAGAATCGACGCTGATCAGTAGATCCACGTGGTGCAAAATGGCTGCCGTATCCATAAATGCGCCATGCTGCTTGTCAATATTACCGTCGATGACCATGACCGGATCATACCCCCGCCAATCCGATAGCTGAGCCGCTGTCGCATCCAACTGTAAGCTGATCCAGTGGACTCCGCGCACCTGCCCAAGTGGTTGTAAGGCAGCAAATGGAGCACTGCGGAAAGAATCCGCTGAATGCTGTGGATTACCCTGCCAAGCTAGCGCGATCCTCGGTGTATCAGGAAACTGTGATAAGTGTTTTCCCCACAGATCAATGAGATTTTGAGGAACACTCAGGTAAGAATCTTGTTTGGGTATCGCTTCATAACTTGGAATCAACTGGGCTGCAACATCGATGAATGATGCCTGATAGTCGACAGAAGTCATTGGAACTTGCGGCTGAGCAATCAGCTGATCGATACCAGCGCAAGACTTCAACAAAGGGACTAGGGCTGGCTGACACTGTACGATGGTACGAGCACCACGATCCTTAAGCCATTTGGCAACTCGAATAAACTGAACCGTATCGCCGAGGCCTTGTTCAGGATAGAGAAAAAAGGTTTTTCCCTTGGGGTTTTCGCCTCGCCAAATCGGTGCAGGAAATGAGGGGCGATTCAAGTCGCCAAGATTCCAGCGTTTGGCGTAATTGCCCCATCCTTCTGTATAATTCCCCTGCAGCAATTGAATGATGCCCATATTGCGAATCACTTCAGCATCGCCAGGCCCATACTGGAGAGCTTGTTGGTAACATTCCTGTCCCAACTCAATGCGTCCTTCCCAAACGTGTAGCGTCCCGCGATTCTTATGCGCGTTGACGTAATCAGGCTTTTGCGTAAGCGCTTGTTGAAACGCGATCTCGGCTGCCTCCGGTTGCCCTGCTTGTCTCAGTGAGTTACCAAGATTATTCCAGGCGATGGGAAACTGCGACTGAATCTTTATCGCCTCTTGATAAGCAGCGATGGAAGCCTGGAACTGGTTGCGGTCGTGAAGCAGTATGCCCAGATAGCAATAAGCATTCGCATTTTTGGGCTCCGCCGCCAGCGCTTGCCGATAGAGGGCTTCCGCTTGATCGAGTTTCTTCTGCTGGTGCAGAGCCCAGCCTTGATTGAGCCACTGTGTGGGAGTTGTCATAACGTTGCGTGGGGAGAAGAACGAGCAATGTTACATAGAATGCCATCAGCATGTTATTCGGCAACGGACAAGTACGGAAATCGATATTAAAACAAAAAAAGGGGAGTAAGCTGTTGAGCTTATTCCCCTTTTTACTATGGAAGAGATTAGGTGACTCTTACTCCATTTTGTCAGGTCTTAATCCAGGAAGCCAACCAATTCTTGCGAACGGCTTGGCTGCTGCAACTTACGTACTGCCTTAGCTTCGATCTGGCGAATACGCTCGCGAGTCACTTTGAAAATATGACCCACTTCTTCGAGCGTGTAGCTGTAACCGTCACCGAGGCCGTAACGCAATTTGATGATTTCGCGTTCGCGATAACTGAGCGTCTTGAGGACGCGGCCAAT
>JBEGUT010000061.1:0-12069 GCA_041178745.1 Planctomycetota bacterium
CGTTGTTTCAGCTCTGCGAGCGGTTTCTTCTAGCGTTGGTTCACGACCCAGTTCCTGCAACAACTGACGGGAGACGTTGCGGACCCGTGACATGGTTTCCACCATATGAACGGGGATACGAATGGTACGGCTTTGATCCGCAACCGCTCGCGTAATCGCTTGACGAATCCACCAAGTCGCATAGGTGCAGAACTTGAATCCGCGACGATATTCGAACTTATCAACAGCTCGCATCAAACCGGCATTACCTTCTTGAATAAGATCCAAGAAGCTTAGACCGCGATTGCGATACTTTTTGGCGATCGAAACAACCAATCGCAAGTTACCTTCCGAAAGTTGCTTCTTCGCTCGCTGATACTCCGAATAAACATGGCGAACCAAGTTGATACGATTTCGCAAGCTACGAGGTGTTTCCTGAGTGTGAATCAAGACTTGCCTGTACTCTCGCAACATTTCGGCTCGCACCGATGGTGGAGCTTTATCATGCTGCAATCGCTTCAGTTCTACTTGGAGATCATCGAGTCGTCTGCTGAGTTTTATCAGAGGCTCGATCAGCAATTCAATTCGCTGCGTTCGCAAGCCGAGTTCTTCGACTAAGCGAACAGCCTTGCGGCGGCGGCGCGAAAGACTTTGCCAAGCTTCCTGACGTTTCTTCATCGGGGTTGAACGGCTCAAAGCGGTTTTATAATCGCGGCGAGATTTCTTTAGCAGAACCTCTAGCGATTTGAGATTGTGGGGCATACGTCCCAAAATCTGATCCTTTTCGAGTCGGTCGGTTACCGAAACTTGAACCGTGCGATCAAAAGGCAACTCGTTGTTATGCACTCGCTTCAAAATTTTAAAAGCGTGCTGCATCACATAATCGCACTCAAGCATCTTGGTGCGAAAACGTCTTCGAGTTACTTCAATCGTTTTGGCAAGTCGGATTTCCTCTTGTCGCGTCAGCAACGGGATTTCACCCATTTGGGTCAAATACATCCGAACCGGGTCATCAGACCAGGTTTCTGCTTCATCTACGCCAGCCAGTAAATCTTCTTCACTGTCCAGCTGCACCTCGCCTTCTGCAGCAACTTCCTCAACAGTGAGGTCATCCGCTACTTCTTCGGCATCATCTAATGAGAGTTTAAGACCCTCAATTTCCACGGCGCTACTTGCGACATCGTCTTCGAAATCGTCCAACAGTTCGTCGAACAAGGCCAATGCTCCTAATACGCCGAGAGACCAATAGTGGTCGGCAGGAAAGAATTGCAGGCAACGTCATTGAGATCTCGAGAAGATCTTCTCCGAACAATGGTTGCTCTGTATTCTACCACCTGCGATCCAACCGTCGGACCTCCGTGAATAAATAGTAAATCTTTACTTCTACAACGTTTGTAGGAATCAAGAAAACTGGCGAACCAACATGTTGATTGCAAACGAACCTACAACCACCCAACCTAGATACTTAGGCAGAGTTTGCTGGTTGTACAACAAGTTGTCGCGGCTTCCTTTATTCCGAAAATTTTGGTCGTCCCTGAGAATGCCGGGCCAGAAGAACAATCGTCTCATACACCGTTCCTCAGAAATGAAGAACGAATCCTGCTACGATCAAACCCCCAGACGCTCCAACAAACTTTGGAATGCCCTACAAATCATCAAGACATCATGCCGTCAGATTTGCAACTTAAGGAACAAACGTGCCAAGTCTCAGCAGTAATTCAGAAGGGAGGTCAGCAGCCGCGATTTTATGGATGGGAATCTACCCGCCAGCGTATAATGGCTGGAACACTTTAGTATTTGGCTAACCCGAGCAACCTTTTGAACACCGCCCCAAGTTGAGAACTTGTGACGCACATTTTCAAACCCCAAGTTTTCGGCTGCCCCTCCATAGATGCCGGACATCTTCACACCATTTGTTGGTTACAATAAATCGTGTGAAGATGTCTGCTATAATTTTAACTTCCCGAAAGCGCCGGTCTAGTCAATTCCCACTCAAGTTGGAACCTTTTCGGCCCTCTTTTCAGGTCTCTTTTTAGGTCTAGCTACCGTATGTCCAAAACCTATCTTCTCCCCTGTAAGTGCGGTAATAAAATTGGCGTTTTTGCTAGCCAGGCAGGTGACACGCTGCAGTGCGCAAATTGCAATAGCACGCTCCCCATCCCAACCCTGCGAGAACTCGCCAAACTCGAGGCCCTAGAGGGCTCCACCCGACCTGCGACAGATCGCCGCGAGCATAGCCGTAACAGCTGGAGCGGTTTTCGCGGAATCGCTGTCGCCCTGCTGATCGCTGCAGCCTGCGGTTTCTTCGCTTATTCTGGACTTTACCTCTACGGCCGCTCTACCATCGATACACGCGGTTCGGCTGAGGTGGAACTGGCCGCCAGCGAAAAGCTCCTCGGTAGCATGAACGCCCAGGAGCTGATGGTAGCCTGGCAAGATTACACGAAGTTCGGATTAGGCTTTAAAAACCGACCAGGTTTCTACATCGCTCAGAAGAATGCCAAATCCATCGAATGGTATATCATTACCTATGCCACCATCGGCGCCATCTGCACTGGACTCGCTTTGCTGATCGGATTATCGGGGCGAAAAAATCAAACCGCTTAGACACTTCCCCAAACTCGAATCTACCAGCCTTAACCGATCGCTTTGCTCCCATCATTCCAGCAAATTCGCTTTGCACTGACCACCAATTCCACCCAACGAGGCCATACTAACAAGCGACTCTTTGTAATGAAGTGGATATCGGGCAGGGCTTCTGTACAAACAATAGAAGATTCACCAACGACGAAGCTCTCGCTAAAAATTCGCAAGCTGCTAACTTCGCTTAAGAATATAAACGACATCCTCAACCGTCGGATCGATCTCAATCGGAGCGTCGATGCGATACCGGAAATCGTAAACCGCTTCGATCTTCCACTGAGGTACTTTCGCTAACAACTGATCAAATTGCTTCGCTGTGTAAGACCTCAACACCAACTCATCGTTGATCCTGAATTGCGACGTCGGACTGTAAACATCAAATCGCATACCGAAACGCTCGATCCGTTTCTTCAGATCGCGACTCAATGGCCACATGTGCGTGTTGACCGACAAACTTCCTCGCCGAGCATTCCAAGATTCCGTATCCGTTGGGATTCCTTCTGTAGGCGTTAGATGCAATCCCAAGGCATAGATGCCACCTGGGCGGATCGCCTCAGCCATACAAGAAAGATGCTGTGCCGCCTGCTTTTCAGTCAACAAATGCCTGAAGCTATTGATCGTATTGAACGCAGCATCGAAGGGGCGATTTACTTTGAAATCGCACATATCGCCAACCCTAATATCCCCTTTGAGCCCATTGCGAACCAAGCGTTCGTTACAATACTCTACCGCTTTGGGATTTAAGTCCAAGCCGCCGATCGAATACCCTGCTTTTGCGAAGCGGTAGAGCAATCGCCCCGTACCACAAGCAGGCTCAAAGAGCCGCTTGGTCTTGCCCGGCACATGCTTGGCAAAACAAGCCCTAAGAAAATGATATTCGGCAGACCAATCGGCTCCGAAAACCAAATCGTAATACACGGGATAGTCGTAAATATTTCCTTCGATGATTTCCATAACTCCATGGTTTATCGTTCGGCGACGATTCCCGCAACTAGACACCCAACAAGAAAGAAAAAAAGTACGTGAGCCAAACCCCCGCTCCATCAGACCTCAGCGAACAACAACTGATTACCCTACGCGATTCCGTGCTAGGCCAAATGCAATTCTGCCGGCAATACTCGCTTTCACTACTGCAGGATATCGAACCTGAGTTGTGGTACATCGCCCCCCCAGGATGTCCCTCTAGCATCGCATGGCAAGCCGGCCACCTCGCTTTCTCACAGTACGGATTGATGCTGTTCCGCCAACGTGGTCGCCTAGAGGGCGATATGGATCTCGTACCAGGTTGGTTTCGCAAACAATTTGGTCGTGGCACCGCCGCTGCTCCTGACAATCTCTCGACACGCTTGGAACCTGCTGAACTTCTTGCCATCATGCAACGCATTCATGACACCGCTTGCCGCGAAGTTGCTCAGTTGCCCATCACCCAGTTCGCTGAACCAACCGATATGCCGTATGCGGTCTATCCACAAAAAATTGGTGCATTGATGTTCTGCCCGATCCATGAATCGCTTCACTCCGGCCAAATTGGACTGATCCGCAGGTTACTCGGTAAAAATCCGATTCGGTAAATTGATTTTTTGAACTACTAAAACTGCGGACCGCAACCATGCTCGACTTTGTCGCCATCGATTTTGAAACCGCCAACAATCGACCCGACTCTGCCTGCCAATTCGCTTTGGTCGCCATCGAGCAAGGAGAAATAACTCACCAGAAAAGCTGGCTGGTGCGTCCTCCGAGAATGTATTTTTCCCCCCACAACATCGCCGTTCATGGCATCACACCAGAAGATGTTGCCGATCAACCCAGCTTTGCGGAAGTATGGAACGAATGCCGAGATTTTCTCGAAGGAAAAATCATCGTCGCGCATAACGCTCGCTTTGATCTCGGTGTCCTAAGCAATACGCTCGCAGCCTACGATATCGCGATTCCGCGAATCGATTTCGCTTGCACACGCCTCATCGCGCAGCGCTGCTGGCCCGGTCACACCAGCTACGGCTTGGCCGCCTTGGCCGAACGATTCCAAATCGCTTTTCAACATCATGACGCACTGGAAGATTCGCGAACCTGCGCCAAAATCGCGCTGCTCGCTGCACAAGAAACCCAAGCGGATTCGTTTGAGTCTCTGGAAAGGAAACTCTTCATCACGCGCGGCGTCGTATCGCTTGGCACCGTCTCCAATCCCAAAACCATCAAACGATCGCGATCCCATTGGCCCGTTGTCAACCGACCTGAAATATCTTACGGTCCATCCGGCATTCCCGGCCGATCTTCCAAGGTCCAAGTGCAACTAGACAGTCAACGTATCCATTCTCTCGCCGGACAAGATAAACCTCTTCAAGGACGCACGATTTTCTTCACAGGAAAACTCCTCAGCCTCAGTCGCAAAGAAGCGATGCAACTTGCAATCAGTCTTGGCGCAACATGCGAAGAAGAGATCACCGCCGCCACCGATTATGTTGTGATGGGACAACCGGACGAACAATCCGTTGACTCACAAGCAACCTCGGAACTCGCCAAAGTAGCCACGTTGAGCACGCAGCGCGATAAGCCGATACGCTTGCTCAGCGAACGTCAATTCGTGCAACTGCTGCCTGGAGGTCTCGCCACTATGGAAATCCAAGTTCGCAGCCGACGCCGCTGAGCACACTTCTTGTCGGCTTGCTCAAATCATCCGCTCCATTTACAACCGTGCTCGTTATGACAGATCCTAAAAGAAAATATTCTCAAACGCCTTAGGAGATCGATCGATGGGACAATTCGGAAAAATAATCGCCGATGCCGCTGTACTGGGCCCTCGCTATGCCAATCGCCTCTGCAAAGATGTCCCGGCCGAGATTTTCGGCAGCTTGGCGAAAACCAGCGACGGCACCATCGACTCCAATCATCCCGCCTTTGTCATCGGCCACCTTTGCCTCTATCCTGCCAAGGTCCTTGAACTTCTTAAACTACCTAACGATTCCATTCGAGCTTCAGATCATTACCACAAACTCTTTTCTAAAGATGCCAAGTGCGTTGATGATAGCGCTTGCCAACTTTACCCAGGTAAAGATGAACTAATGGCGACCTTCGATCGCGCGTACCAAACCGCCTTCGAAGCGTTGCATCAAATCGATGACCAACTGCTCCTCAGCGAAAACCCAGTTGACTCTCCCATCAAAACATTTGTCCCCACACTCGGCGCCCTTGTCGGCTTCTACCTCGGAGGCCATGTCATGAGCCACTGCGGACAAATCAGCGCTTGGCGCCGAATGCTAAAACTCCCTCCGGCATGATCGAAAAACATCCAATCCCGGAGTTTGCCGACAGCCCACCGAACGAAACGTAACCCCCAAGCGCGCTGACGTATCGGCGCGCTTTTTTAATGTACCCTGAGCAACTTCCTCTTACCGTCGATCTATCTCGCCACTCAGTTGGTTGGTGAATCGATATCTTTGTGAATGGTAAACACCTGAATATCCCTGTCGGCGAGCTGCCACCACGCGCTTTGGAGAATGGCGTTTTTGCTTCCCGCTAAAAATTTCCTCACCTCGACATAGGTGCTAAGAAACGAGAATTTTATAGATCGAATCTTGGGCAGAAGACCGATGGCGCGTTGAAGGGTAATTTTAGAAACGGCTCCTCATTCCCCAATGACTTTATTGGACGCCTTGCAGATGGCAGAGTGGTTGTCCGCAGACTAACTCAATCCTCGATCGACTTCGCTGCCCAACCCAACGACATCTTAACAAATTCAACGACATTTCCTCTTCATCACGCAAGAGCGCCAGATAAATCCAATGTCCATTTCTGTGAGCGTTGATGATCGATTTCTTGGAATCACCTCGCCACTGAAGAACAGCTCACGTCTGCAAGATTCGCAAGGCAGATACGACTGTTGTTTGATAGCCACGAACATGAACAGACTATCACAAGTTCCACCAATTATCGTTTAGAAAAGAGAACGCTAAGCGATACGTTAAAAAGGGAGGCTCGAAAGTACTAACAAGCCAAATGTCCAAAGTGCTGTCTTCTAACATCCGACCAGTAAATGAAGATGCAATGGCTCTTGCCGTTCGATAAGGAGTTTGTCGACTTGCCCCCGAGGTGAACTCGTAAGTAGCAGATGTTTTCGATAACGATAACTCGCAGGTAGGTCTCTCTTCTTGCTACAGTTGCTCGATCAATGCGCTCAATCAATGCATTGAAGACTGGAGATGCATTTTTCCAAATTCTTTCGAAAAGCGAAAATTCGACAAACCAAATGAGTCACTTTTCTCCTCACTTAAATAGACTTAAATGGTGAATCGTCAAAACCCGAAAGAGCAAACGACTGATTGCTTGATTCTACTTTTCTGAAACAAGTCCTATCTGCATACTTCCTCGAGTTGGTGAGATAACTTGGTTAATCGTCTGATACATCAGATGCATAGAATGCTTAAATCGTTCCAGAAAAATTTCTAAAACGCCCCCATTTCGAAAAGGATGTAATCATGAGTCGAAAACTTTTGAAGAAAATGATTCTTGATAACCTTAGTGAAGCATGGGGAGTTCGCAGGACAACGCTGCGTATCGTCCAAGAGTTAACTCGGACAAAATGCTATCGATCAGCGGGACGAGAAGTAAGCGATGTTTGCTGGCTCCAACTAGAGCGACTTGAAGAGCGGATTGTTTTTTCACACATGGGTGACCCAGCCATCTTGTTGGGATTCACGAGTGATCCCGCTTTAACTGGGATTCAAAGTCAACCTCCGGGAGAATACACGGGAGCTGCTCCAGGTGGCTTTGCATCGTATAGCACATTGGCAAATGGCTTACCGATCCTAAACAGCCTTGCTTCAGCTCCAACGGCGATCTACCTTGACTTTGATGGTGATGCCAGTGGCTCTAATCCCTACACTTCGGTTGTTTCACCTTATAGCGAAGATGCTGATGGAACAACTTTCAATGTCACTGAGCAACGCAATATTTTTGAGGCTTGGCGACAAGCTTCATCCTACTTCGCGATGTTTGACACCAACGTCACAACCATAATGCCATCAGGCACTACTCCCAAAGCATGGCTTGCCGTCGGAAATAACATCAGCGGTGGATACAGCTATGTGAACGTTTTTCCAAATACAACTCCAGAGTCCTGGAACCAGAGCGGTGATGCGCGCACTCGCGTTTCGGGTATCACACACGAGCTCGGACATAACTTTGGCTTGCAGCATCAGGCAACTTACGACAAGTGGGGTGTGAAGACCGCCGAATATGCTAACGCCAAAGATTCCTTACACGGCCCCCTCATGGGTATTGATTACAGCGGGATCGTTCACAAATTCATTTTGGGTCACAATAGTACATCATCGGGCGTGACTACTCTGCAAGATGATGTCGCGGTGATCGCTAATAAGATCAAACCCTATCAACCAGCTGGTGGCGATGGTTTCCGAACGGATGACTTTGGTAACACGATAGCAACGGCGTCCGCTCTTCCGTTGTCCGGAGCAGCTCAGTGGACCTCAGCCATCATTGAGCGGCTGAATGACGTAGATGCTTTTTCTTTTACGACAGGTGGTGGAATTTATGCAATTTCAGCCGCTCCGGATACTCCATCCGGAGTTGATCTCAAACTCGAGATTTACCAAACAGATGGTACTTTGCTCGCCGCACAGGATAGCGCGAACAATGTCCAGCAATTAACGTTAGACCTCTCTGCTGGTACGTATTACGCACTGGTTTCAAGTCACCAGAACTATGGCGATATCGGGCGATATTTCTTAGCAGTTAGCCCATTGCCAACGAATTGGAAATCTACCGAAGTTGGAGTTGGCACTTCGGGATACAATGTCTATGACGCAGCCACTGGGATTTTTAATCCGATCGGATCAGGTGGTGGCTTAACTGGAACCAGCGACGGCTTTCAGTATGCTTACCAAACCTTAACTGGTGATGGTTCGATTACAGCACGTGTAACTAACGTCGATAATACGAGTGCTAATGCGGTAGTTGGGATTACGATGCGCGATTCAACCGCTGCGAACTCACGCCATGTTTCAGTAGCTAAAACCTATAGTGGTGGTCCCAAGCAGTTCTTTCGTTCGACTGTGGGTGGGTCGACAACAACAGCATCTGCTGCTGCAGGATCGCTCGCTCATACTTGGCTCAAATTGCAGCGAGTTGGCAATGTCTTTACCACCTTTACTTCGGCCGATGGTGTAACGTGGACACAGTTGAGCACGGCAACCATAGCTCTCAACAACACCCTGACCATAGGCTTGCTAACCGGTTCTGCCAATAATCATGCCCTGAATGTTGGTGAATTGGATAATGTGGTTGTTACAGGCAATACCAATACTACTCCTCCAGCTTACAACGGGCTTCCATCCCCGACCGGGCTGACTGTGAATCTCGGGACAGGTTCTGGCTTGAACCTTGCGTGGAATGCCGTCGCTGGTGCTACAGGTTATGCCATAAGTCGATCAACCGACAACGTCAATTTTACTCAGATCGCTACTCCAACATCCACTTCCTACACAGACCCAAACCTACTCGGATCGGCCAGGTACTTTTATCGCGTCAGTTCGACCGATGCGACTGGCATTTCGACACCCTCAGCATTTGTAAGTCAGGTCAATCGGCCCAGCAGCGTAACTGGCTTGAGCATGACGATGCCCAACCTGACGCAACTGGTTCTTAACTGGACGGAAACAACGGGTGAAACGGGCTACAGAATTCAACGTTCTGCAGATGGCGGAGCAACTTACACTACGGTTACAACTGTCGGAGCCAATGTTCCTAGCTATACAGATTCCGGTTTAACAGCAGGATTGAGCTATACCTATATCGTTACCCCCACCAGCACCCTTGGGGACGGTGTAGCCTCCTCGACTGTCGCTGGAGCATTACGATTGGCAGCCGTTAATCCAACCATGGGAACCATTACTCCTGGAAGTATCACGGTCAACTGGACGGATATTGCTAATGAAACCGGCTATCGCATCGAGCGATCGACCGATGGAACAAATTTCGTCTCACTTGCAACTGTCGGAGCCAATATCCTTAGCTATATCGATACAACAGTCGCATCAGCGACCGAGTATTACTATCGCGTTTTCGGCACTACCTCTCTTACCCAAAGTTTGGTGGGGGCGACTAAGTTTTCCGCTTCCGCAAGTACATCATCCCCTACAGCCCCCTGGACTTCTAGTGACATCGGCTCGGTCGCTGGGTCAGGCACAACAGATCTAACCAGCGGCACATTTAAATTGATCAGTAGTGGAACAACAATCGGTGGAACTACCGATTCGTTTCGTTTTACTTCACAGCCACTGACAGGTAATGGACAAATCGTTGCTCAAGTTACAAGTATCGAGAATACCGCATCGACAGCTAGTGCTGGTGTGATGATACGCCAATCGACCGCAGCAAACTCCGCGAATGCCTATGTCTATGTAACGCCAACGACGATCGGCTTTTCGTATCGTGCCACGACTGGTGGTGCCACGACAACCGTTGCGACCGTTGCCGCAACTGCTCCCAAGTGGGTCAAGCTGGATCGCACCGGCAATACCTTTACGGCATTTTACTCGGCTGATGGTGTGACGTGGAATCAGATCGGTACCGCCGTGTCGATCGCGTTATCCAACTCGACCGTTGCAGGATTAGCGGCAACAGCTGGTTCCACTACGGCATTAAACACATCGACCCTTACCAATGTTGCGTTAACCGCTGTATCCGGTTTGTCGATAAGCGATGTGACTCAAACTGAAGGAAACAATGGAGCCAACAACTTCATATTCAACGTCAACCTGTCCGTCGCCGCTAGCACCACCGTAACCGTTGATTACGCGACTGCTCCAGGTACAGCGACTGCCGTTACTGACTTTACGGCAATTTCCGGAACTCTTACTTTCCTACCAGGAGAGACTTCCAAGACGCTATCTGTAGTTGTCAATGGAGATCGTATCAGTGAAACGAATGAATCGTTTTTCGTGAATCTCTCGAATGCTGTAAACGCTACAACCGTCGACGGACAAGGCTTGGGAACGATTCAAAATGATGACGTTGCTGGTGTCACCGTCGGTAATCTTTCAGGTAGTGCTACGACCGAATCAGGTGGTACAGTTACATTCACAGTTGTTTTAAATTCAGAACCACTAGCCGAAGTATCAATCCCCGTACAATCCAGTAACACTGCCGAGGGAACGGTCTCTACAACGCAGCTTACTTTTACAGCAGCGGATTGGAATGTGGCGCAGATTGTTACCGTTACCGGCGTTGATGATACTGCTTACGATGGTAACGCAACTTACAGCGTCTTGATCGGCACCATCACCTCCCCTGATTCTGCCTATAACGGTTTAAATCCCGCTGACATTACGCTAACAAATACGGACAATGACGTTCAGCCAACGAAGTTCTTTGTCGTCAATGATGGCTCGCCAGATCGAACGTTTGAGTACAGCGAATTAGGAACTTCGATTGAGAATTACTCTCTCAACACAGCCAATACGGCTTCACGGGGGGCCGTGGCCAACAAAGCAGGCGACAGAGTTTGGGTGTTGGACAAAAATCGTAATGTGTACGTCTACAACGCTAGCGGACAGTTTCAATATTCGTGGATAGCAGGTTCGCTTGCAACTACTGCTACTGTAGAAGGTATCGCATCCGATGGTATCAACATGTGGATTGTTGATTCAAAGTCCGACAAAATTTACTACTATGCTGGCGCTGCCAGTCGTACCGGTGGAACAGCCCCTCTCACCGCTAGCTTTGCATTAGCTTCTGGCAATACGAATCCTAAGGATCTTGTATATGGATTCGATGGATCAGCAGGATTTCTTTGGGTAGTCAATGATGCTAAGAGTGACATCGTATATCGTTACGCGGTAAATAGCACAACCGGCGGAATTACACTTCAGAGTAGTTGGTCACTAAATGTGGCTAATGCAGCTCCAACAGGAATTACGCTCGACCCGAGTACGAACAGTGGCGACATATGGGTTGTCGATAACGGAACCACCAAGCGGGTTTATCGCTACACGGCGGCCAGAAGTGGTACACCAACCGCATCAGCCGCGGTTTTCACGCTGAATTCCGCGAACTTGAACCCACAAGGCATTGCTGATCCACCTCCTCCGTCATCCGTGGATCAAATCTTCTCAGATGGTTTGCCGTCCACCGATTTACTTGGTTCTACGAAGAAAGATACGAGAGCTTATTTGGCTGCGATTGCACCTTACACCACTAGGGAAAAACTTAATTCCACCGCATCTTCAGAAGATACTGGAATTTCAATGGTTCGCTCTTCGGGACAGCGTGTGAACGTCGCGAAACTGCCAAGTATGCCTACAAGTTCACATGCTCAACTTCATTGGCAGACTTCTAGTCGTGCACCTTTGATGGGTGGATCAGTCTCGGATAGGAGAGGGCAAACCAATATGGCAAACGAACTAGATAAGTTCTTTGAAACGCTATCCAGAG
>JBEGUT010000062.1:0-11917 GCA_041178745.1 Planctomycetota bacterium
GAGCACCGCTGCGCTGAGCACGAGCACCGCTGCGCTGAGCACCGCTTCGCTGAGCACGAAACACGGGACTCGCTTGACGAGGATTACGAACGAATCGATACATTGGACCGCGGAGCGATCCACGACAATGGCAACCCGTTTGCTTTGATCCATGGATGAGCCGGGCTTGCGGCTCCCGCACTTCGAGCACCGCTGCGCTGAGCACGAGCACCGCTGCGCTGAGCACCGCTTCGCTGAGCACGAAACACGGGACTCGCTTGACGAGGATTACGAACGAATCGATGCATTGGACCGCGGAGCGATCCACGACAATGGTAACCCGTCTGCTTTGATCCATAGATGAGCAGGGCTTGCGGCTCCCGCACTTCGAGCACCACTGCGCTGGGCACGGGCCGAATAATCCGCATAATCGGCCCCTCTCATGGCAGCAGTGCATCGATTGATCGTTGCAATCGGTCCAGCGTGCTCTCTTCGACAAAAAAGGATTATCGCGTTTGATTAGCCGTTAAAAAAGTGACGTATAGTTTCGCGAATCGGCTCGACGATACCATCCCGTATTGCCACGTCCAGGCAAAAAATGACCATTCACAATTCGGAATCATCTTCATGGCGTATCTGAACAAGTTCCTCGGTGATCAGGAGGATCAGCCGGACGAGGATTTAAATTTTCGATTAGGCGGCCGAGGAAAGGACGATTCGAGCCCGCAATCACCGTTGGAAACCTATTTACGGGAAATCAACGAAACCGCACTGTTGTCGGCTGAAGAAGAGCAGACTTTGGCTCGCCAGATCGACGCAGGGGATGTTCGAGCCAGAGATCGAATGGTGCGAGCCAATTTGAGATTGGTCGTCAATATCGCTCGCGGCTATGTCGGAAAAGGCTTAAGCCTTCAAGACCTTATTGAAGAGGGTAACCTCGGATTGCTCAGGGCGGTCGAGGGATTTGATCCCGGTATGGGAACTCGCTTCAGTACCTACGCTAGTTACTGGATCAAACAGTCGATCAAGCGAGCGCTGATCAACTCTGCCAAAACCATTCGAATTCCGGCTTACATGGTGGAATTGCTCAGCAAATGGCGGCGAGCTTCGGCACGACTTACTGAAGAACTTGGTCGCAGTCCGACGCCTGAAGAGGTAGCTAGAATTCTTGGCCTGCCCAAGAAGAAGTTACCGATCATTAAGAAAGCTATCCAGGTTTACAACAACACTCCGCAGAGCGATCAAGTTGAATCAGGTTGGTCGCTTGGCGAAATGGTGATGGATGAGAGATTGAAAGCTCCCGATGAAGAACTGCTAGATCACGATGTGCTCAGCACCGTTCTTGAATTGCTAGATACACTCGAATCGAGAGAAGCGACCGTTTTAAAGATGCGATTCGGCTTAGGTGAAACCCAGCCCCATACGCTCAAAGAAATCGGAAGCGAACTTGGTTTGACGAGAGAACGAGTACGTCAGATCGAAACCGAAGCACTATCGAAATTAGCTCATGGATTAAAGGATCCCAAAGAGCGATACGGTTTGATTCGATAAGCTCGGTTTGGGATCGTTATGGTGCGGATCTATCGACTGCATCGCTAGCGTGATAGTACAAAGCATAAATAACAAGACGGCCGTCAAAGAGAACTACTCTTTGACGGCCGTCTTTATTCGATCTCGCTACAGATTTCGAAGCGACTTTCGCGAACAGTAGTTTCTTAATTCTTCTCCTCGTGCATGACAGGCTTCAATGCGTTCTTGGAGTGCAACCATTAATTGCTTGTCACTCCAGTCCTTTATCTCTTCGGGTTGGAAATTCTTACCAACCACAATTTTAATTGTACGTCGACGAGGGAGTTTTTTTCCTTTAGGAAGTACATCGAACGCTCCCACGATCGCCACGGGAACCAACGGTACGCCCGATCTTCTAGCAATAGAGATAAAGCCTGGCTTGAAGTCTTGCACCTGACCGTTAGAGGTCCTGGTACCCTCAGGAAACATCAAAACCAATTCACCGCGGCGTAGTCTTGTAAGAGTTTCCTTTAGACCGAACAAGCCGCCACCTTCACGATCGATTTCGATGGCATCAAGATGTCGGATCATTGCAGCGAAGAGAGAGCTACGAAAAAGTGTTTTTCGCGCTAGGTAATTGAGTCGGCGATTACACAATTGCCCAACCAAGACGGGATCCAAGACACTTTGATGCGTACTGAGAATAAGTCCACCTCCATCAATAGGGAAGTTCTCACGACCCTCCGCATGTAATTCGTACCAATGTACCGAGAAAGCCTGAGCGACGATTCGAAACAGCGCGTACGAAAAACGCTGCGCAACCGTTCGGCTTTGGGGCATCGTTTCTGGATCAGAGGAGATAGACATGGAGGGAATAGTTACTTGTTTCGTCTTTAGGATTTTTTGGTCGCTGATGCGGATGATTTAGTATCGCTCGGCGAGAGTGTTGATAATTGGTTTTGCACGATTTCCAGTAACGCCTGGAGCACTTGGTCTTTATCGAGTTGACTGCTGTTGAGAACCTTTGCACCTTTAGCCTTGCGAAGTGCACCCACTTTACGGTTCTTGTCTTTGAAGTCGCGCAGTTGGATTTCTTTCAGTACTTTTGGAAAGTTAACAGGAATATTTTTACGGACCATCTCACGGGTTCGACGCGTGGCGCGAACCTTAGCGGAAGCCATCAGGAAAATTTTGCATTCTGCTTCCGGAAAAGCTTCTGTCCCTTGATCCCGACCTTCGGTAACGACATTCTTGCGTTGAGCGAATTCCCGTTGCCACTGAATCATTGTCTTTCTAACAGCAGGAATCTTAGCAATCTTGCTGACCCCTTCGTCGATATCAGGTTGTCGAATCCGTTGAGTGACCTCTTCACCGTTGAGCCAAATCTTAGAACCTTTTTGGATAAATTCTAACGACGAGGCTAGATCGGAAATCCGTTTTCGCTCGGAGAATGGGATAGCATGCTGGATTGCTGCGAGTGTCACGCAGCGATACATCGCTCCCGTGTTTAGAAACTTGAATCCGAGGGCTTTCGCAAGGGATGCAGCGGCGGTCGACTTGCCGACACCCGCAGGCCCATCAATCGTAATGATCATTTAAATCGAACAACCTCAATGCTTAGGTTTTTGAATTCGAGCGGGGTTTAATATGCTTGGTGGCCTGTTCGAGCTGCTGCAGTGTTTGATCTAGCGACTCGGCATCTCGATCCGCGAGAAATTCTTGGTCGCTTCGATTTGCATCAGATAACTTTGAAGTATCCTTTTCGCTTGTCGAAGCTTCTGTGGACGCTTTACCAAATCTTATCCTATAATAGGCATCGGTGAGTTGTTGTAGCCACAGTGATGCTTGAGGAATCTGCTGTTCTTGGGTAAGCCAAGCTGAAGCGGACTGGGTGACCTCCGCTGGTGTCTCCCAGGGATTACGTCGAAACCCTAGTCGTGCGAGCAACGCCATGCAACGCTCGAAGAATTTTACGGAGATAGCCATGTTGGCGAACGATTTGCGACGCCAAGGGAATGGGAAGAAAAAGTTTTGAAATCGTGTCGCTAGTGTCCAGCCTATCACGGCAACGAGGCTTCCTAGGCCAATAATCCAAGCGGCAACTGGCAATGAGAACCACTGGCCTGGTGCAAGCATACCTCCCGAAAAATCCCCTTCCTGTGCTTTGATAATCCAAATTTGAATCTGGCGTATGGCGTCCGCATAGGGATTGCCTCCACCTTCAGCGAGCGAATCGTAGATGTTACCTCCCTGACGAAATTGATTCATTTCTAGCACATTTCGATTCCAAATTTCCTGGATGAAGTCTGGCATACTCCGCTGTCGTTGCAGTAAGTCTCCGGAGTTGGAATCTTCGCTCGCAGGGGTAGGATCAAGACGCAGCCAAGCTCCGTGATTTAAGTCGTTCTCGGCAAACATGCCTGACTCTCTGAGCTGCTCTGCCGTGAAATAAGCTTCAACCCAAGTGTGAGCATCCTGTTGCCGCACGGTGAAATACTTACCTAATTCGTTGTACTCATCGGGGCGATAGCCAGCGACCAAACGCGCTGGGATCTTCTGGCTGCGAAGCATCATGGCTAGAGTCGCAGCGAAGTACTGGCAATGTCCCTTCTTCTGATTAACGACAAAATCTTCAATCGCATCCAACGAAGTGTCGCGTGGTGCCGTAAGATCCAGGGTATAGGTGTAGTCGACTCCTGAAGCGAGATATCGTTCTAGGGTGCGAGCAACATCAACTTTGGTGTTTTTATCGATTTTCGCTTTATCCAAAACGGATTCGGTCAATTCAATAAGCTTTGGTAATCGATCGACTAGGATATTGGTCAACCCAGATCGACGTTGCGGTGTCAGGCCATTGTAACGAATGCGTTCTGCGTAATCGTCGGAGAAAAAGTCTGAAGCTTCTGGCATGAGACTCGTTTCAATGCCGCCGCGGAATTGGCTCGTTCCGATGCTGTAAGTGACTTTGCCTCGGTCAGCATCGAGCATAAATTCTTGGCTATAGATTCTCCAATCCTCTGGTACGAAGTGAATTTTTAGATCTTCTTCAGGGACAGCGAATGTCGGAGCAACACAAAACAGAGATGGAGATTCACTCTTTTCCATCGCGAATCGAACCGAGACCCAATCGCTTCCTTCTCGCTTTTCGGAACGGATCATATTTTCGGTTGGGAGATCTCGCAGCGGAACCTGAGCGATCTGTCTTCGTTGCTTCCAGGTGCCCGTTCTCGAGCGACTCCATTCGTAGTCGTCCAGCACGACTCCTCGCAAATAGGGAGCTCGAAGAAGATTGTAAGCTTCACCCGTTTTTAAGTTGCGAAAGCTCACTCGCATCACCAATTGCTTGCTGCGAAGCACTTCTCCGAATTGGTCAAGCGCTAAACTTTCTGTAAAACCGACTACGGGTTGTGCCCAGCTTGGTGCTTCGTAGCTACTCCTATTTGTGCGAGGTAGTAGGTAGAAGAAAAAGCAAGAAAAGCCAATCGTAGAAATTCCCAAAGGAACTGCTTGCAGAAACCAAAGATAATTGCCGAGGCGTTGAGGCCATTCGGTTGATTGCACAGGCTTAAGGCTGATTTGCGATTGCAGCGGTTGTTGTTTAGATCCCCCGAAACGCGGCAGTAAGTCGTGTAACAGTTTTTGAAAGGAGAAACGATCCTTAGAATGATCTTTCCCTTCCTGGCTTAACGCGACGTAGTGGGTAAAGAGAATCAAGGTCGACAGACTGACTGCAAGGATCGGTAATAGCAGGATTCCGAAGAGAACGTTGTCGTTGACCAGTGCGGCGACGACCAGTTCAAGCAGAATGAAAATTCCTAATTGCTCAAAAATTCGCCGCGTCTTTTTCTGTAGTAGCAATACGATTTCTGCGTACACGAGCATCGTCGCAATGGAATAAAGTTGATAAGACGACTGGGTGCGAAAAAAATCGTTGAGGGCAATGACCGCTCCAAGAATCATTCCCACGTAGCCGAGATAGCGATGGAGACTGAACCAGCCCAGCCAATCGGTAAAGATCAGGGATGCGATTGCAGTCAAACCGATCAACATCGGCAAACGAAAAGAACCCTCGCCGATTGAGATCAGAAGGGCGGTTAAAAATGCGAGCAGCGTAAAGTGAACGGCGAGGCTCCATCGAAGTCGTTCTGTCATGGTGCATCCATTCGGAAATAGGCATCGATATCACCAGTTGATACATTCAACCATCGCGATTGGAGTCGATCTAAAACCAAGCGACGACTTTCGCTGCTTCTTTTCATTGACAACTGATCCCATTGAGCCGATCGGTTGCTGATGACGACCAAGGAGTGGCTGTCAGCAAGAATCGGCATCATCTGCTCGACCGCTCCGGAGAGGTCGGGATTTTGACCGGCTGTTGCGACGGATAGATCATCTAGCACAGCGTTCATCACGGCACGGTTCTGAATGCGACTAGAGACTCTTAGCTGTTCTCCCGCGACAGCGACCGCTATTCGGTGATTGCCTTGGCGTGAGAGTGAATCGATCAGAGTTGCAGTGAAGCTAATCATTTTTTCGATCGATTCGATAGGCTCCTGATCGCTGGCAGCATTGGGCTTCCAAAGATCGATCAAGATCGCCATATTGAGTCGCTGTTGTTGCTCAAATTGTCGGACGGCGAGTTCATTCAGCCGCGCGGTGGTGCGCCAGTGAATCCAACGCCGACTATCTCCCTGCTGCCAGTGGCGGAGGCCGTAAAATTCCCCTTCGTTAACTCCAGCGCGGGAAGAAGTTTTGGCCAGACCTTCGCGATCCATACGAACCAAGTTTTCCCACTTGCCGATCAGATGCCCAAGTTTTGGATGCACGATCAGTTCTTTACTGTTGTTTTGGTAGCACCAACTCCTCATTAAGCCAAAAGGAAATGAGCTTGTTATGCAGATCGGTCCAAATCGATAGCGACCGCGAAAGTCGAGGCTACAGCGATAGACGCTTTGACGCGTCTGTTCGGCTCCGACCCAGGGAATCACCAAAGTTGTGCCTGTTGGAAGTCGACTAGGGTATGGTTCCACTCTTTCGACTTGTTCCTCAACACAGATCAGCCAAGCGGGTAACCATTTTCTTCGGTTGGTAACTTGGACTTTGACTTCGAAGGGAAACGCAACCTGGGCTGATAATGGTAACTGGCGGCGCGTCGATATCAGCAGTAGTGAGCGATGGCAGATACGCCATTGCATCAGCATCATGCCGATGATGATTCCTCCCAGCAGTACCAGCAGATTCACGTCTCGCAAGACTGCACCTGCGAGCACAAACGCAAGAATGAAGAGCAGGTTCAGTCCCTCGCGTGTGAACCAGGTGTGAACGGAATTGCCACCTCTGGACTCGTCAGCACCTTTGGGATGCGTCGAAGGCGACAGGCGCGGGTTTCTCTTCTTCAGGCCGAGAACCATAATCGACTTGCCTCATCGCCATCCGTTATACGGGGACTCGAACAGACTGTAGGATCCCTTCGACAATCGCTTCCGCTGCACTTCGATCAGCTCCCGGCAGCATTCCACGTGGGAGAATTCGGTGAGCAAAAACAGGTACCACCATCCGCTTGATGTCATCAGGTGTCACGAAGTCGCGGTTTTCAACAAATGCTCGCGATTGAACACCGCGGTAAAGACTCAAGGCACCACGCGTACTGACACCAACATGCAACTGATCGCTGGTTCTTGTTTTCTCGACGATGTCAAGCAAGTAATTGACAAGCGACGGATCGACGCTAACTTTCCGAACCCTTTGTTGCATTTCCTTGATGCGCTCGGCCGACACCACGGGACTGAGTTGATCGACAGGTTCACCGGCTCGGTGCGAGGAAAGAACTTGTCGTTCGAACTCTCTGGTGGCATAGCCGATATTGGTACGGAGTAGAAAACGATCCAATTGGCTTTCGGGGAGTAAGTACGTTCCTTCGAACTCAAAAGGGTTTTGAGTCGCGATCACCATAAAGGGTTCGGGCAACGGATGGCTTTGGCCGTCCACACTAGCTTGCCTTTCACTCATCGCTTCCAACAATGCGCTTTGTGTTCTTGGAGGGGCGCGATTGATTTCGTCAGCCAGCACGATATTCGCGAACACCGGCCCTGGGCTGAAACTGAATTGGCCAGTTTGCGAGTTGTAGACACTGCTCCCTACAATATCGCTTGGAAGTAGATCGGGCGTGAACTGGAGTCTGGAGAAATGTCCCGAGATACTTTTGGCGAGAGCTTTGGCGACCAACGTCTTACCGACACCTGGCACGTCTTCAAGCAACACATGTTCAGCCGCTAATAACGCGGTCAGTACCATCCTGACGACGTCCGGTTTTCCTAAAACTACCGATTCAATATTTTCCCGAAGCTTGCGAAGATCCTCTTGGAAAGCATCAGACATAATGGCCTGCGTCGTTGGGCGGAATGAAAGCGACCGAAAAATGTGCAATCGTCAAGGATAGAGAGCGAGCAGCGGCAAGCCTTGCCGCCATGATTCGCAATCATGCTGACAGAAAGCAGTATTGCCCAGAGACATCCTCCCTGCAATCGGCCCAGGCCAGGTTGCTGTGGAATTCGTGATTACCCCCTAAAAAAGGAGTCTTCTGGCTAATTATGCGACTCAGCCCACTGTATCGCTCGTAGCCAAAACGGGACGATCGATTAGACTGAAATTGAGCCGACGAGCGAACAGGCATTGCTCGACCGCTATCGTTCATCGATTTGGTCGCTTGAG
Organism: Planctomycetota bacterium; assembly: GCA_041178745.1. Lineage (GTDB taxonomy): Bacteria > Planctomycetota > Planctomycetia > Pirellulales > Pirellulaceae > JAFLCP01. The sequence goes on from JBEGUT010000062.1 coordinate 8,200, forward strand.
CATGGCTACAGTCCTACTCCAGACATAAGAGTTTTTTCCGATTCAAAAACTAGGGAGCAATCGGTTTATGCGTTTTTCAGATATCAGTTTTTCCGGTTTCATCTCCGTTCAGGGGTTATGCCTCGGCTCCTTCCTAACGCTATTGCTTCTAGGTAGGCCATGCCTCGTCGCTCAGGATGCAGTCGTTTTAGGTGGAACCGATTCGGCAGTTGCCACACCCACGCTCAGCGGTTCATGGACCGGCAGTTGGAACAGTCATACCACAGGTCATCAAGGGCCCTTGTCGGCCAGCATTAGTCCCGCGACCAACGGAACTTATCATGCTAATTTTCGAGGAAAGTTTTTTAGAGTGATTCCCTTTCGCTACCAGATGCAGTTGCAAGTGGTTGCTTCAGGAGATGGTTTCCTGGAGTTGGCGGGTTCGAAGAAGCTTGGACCTTTGATGGGCTACTACAGTTATCGCGCAGTCGTTCAAGGCGATTCCTTTCGAGCGACTTATAGCACCAAGCGTGATCGCGGCACATTTCAGATGCGACGTCGCTAGGCAAAACGCTCGAAAATCACGTGCAGAAAAACTTACAAACAACTAGGTACTCTTAGAGGCTGTTCGGCTCTGTTATATTCTGAAACGAAGCTTTACTGTGGACAGCAGGTTGTCAGACGTTTGCCATTTAAGTTGCTATTAAGGGGCGAGAGCTCTTCTTAAAAGTGCTCAATGATTGAACTGACTGTTCGGGCGATTTTTTCATCTCGGAAGATACGGTAGGGCCGTCTAGCCCGAGGGAGTGGATATGACGACTCAGTCTCAAAAACAGATTTCTAAACCGGCAGTAGGATTCATCGTCTTATCGGCTATAGGTATCGCACTTGCGCGAGTAACTGCAGATCAATTTGATTTTGCGGTCGCAAACGTGCTGACTTTCATCCTTGGCATTGTGCTCGTCGAATCGATTCTCACATTAGCACTGCGTTATCGCGGATGGAGCTTTAAGTCGCGCATGGCGGCCATGCTGATCCCTTTTGCACTAATGGCAGTAGTTGGGATCTTATTTAAGCCCGTGGGGGTGGATTCCGAATTGATACCGAGATTGAAATTTCGCTGGCAAACTGGCACACCGCCAGTAGAACAAATGGATCAGCAGTCTTTGGCAAATACAAACCAGCCAGCGAAAGATACCTCTGTTGTGATTGAATTGCAGCGGCGTGAAAAGTCAGAGAATGACTATCCAGGTTTTTTGGGGGCGGATCGACGAGCGACACTTGAAAATGTTCGTCTGGATAGTCCTGAACAATGGATCGCCAATCCACCGAAGATTCTATGGAAGCAACCGATTGGTCAGGGCTGGTCCGCGTTCAGCGTGTCTGGTGATTATGCGGTGACAATGGAACAGCATGGAGAGGAAGAGAGTCTACGCGCTTACGATCTTAGCAGTGGAAAGCTTATTTGGAAAAATGCTTGGGCCACTCGCCATGCAACCGGGCTAGGTGGCGTTGGGCCGAGAAGTACACCGACGATCGCGGAGGGAGTTGTTTTTGCACACGGGGCCAACGGAAGATTAGTGGCCGTATCGTTGAGCGATGGCGCGGAAATTTGGAAAGTCGATTTGCTTGAATTGGCGGGCGTGGAGTTGAGCACGGCGGAGCAGGATGTGGCCTGGGGACGAAGCGGTTCACCATTGTTCATTGGAGATAAAATCATTGTTCCCTTGGGTGGTTCTCGGAAAGGAAAGATTGCTTCGCTTGTCTGTTTGAACTCCAAGAATGGGGTTGAAATTTGGCGGAGTGGTACATCGCAAATCGGATACTCCTCCCCTACCCTGTTAACGCTTGGCGGAGTGGAGCAGATCGTTTCCGTCAATGAAACAACCGTTTCGTCTCATCTCCCTGAAGATGGAACGATCTTGTGGGAAGCCGAGTGGTTGGGCCAAAGCAACGGAGCGGCTAATGTGTCGCAACCGGTTCAGGTGGATACAGAGCATGTATTGCTCAGTAAAGCTTACGGAACGGGGGCTAAACTGATTCAGGTAAAACGAGACGAATCAGGTAATTGGCTGGTGAAGGATGTATGGTCCAATAATGCCGTTCTGAAAACCAAATACACCAATGTCGTGATACATCAAGGTTATGCGTTTGGGTTAAGCGATGGCATTCTTGAGTGCGTCGATTTGAAGAATGGGAAGCGACAGTGGAAAGCCAAACGATATCGACAGGGTCAATTGATGCGGATCGGTTCTCACCTGTTAATCATCTCCGAGGATGGTTACGTTGCCGTTGCAAACGCATTACCAGAAAAGTTTGAGGAACTCTGTACATTTCCAGCGATCACTGGAATCACGTGGAACAACCCGGCATTAGCGGGTGATTTGCTGCTGGTTCGCAATGACGAAGAGGCCGCTTGTCTGCGTTTGCCTTTGAAGAGGGAAAGCATTCCAGCAACGGAGTCGGTATCGAGCAATCAAGAGTATCGATAGGATTCAATCAGTATGACGCAACCATTACCCGATTCTCCTGATTTTTCTTCTTCCAACGTAGATAAAGAGAAATTAAATCCCTTTGCGATTGCAGGTTTTTTGTCGCAGCCAACGCACGAGCAAGTTGCCGATTTCAAGCAGAAGGGGCTTGATGCATTAGTGATCGCGCCTCATCCAGATGATGCAGAACTCGGCATGGGTGGCACAATCGCGCAGTTGATCGATGACGGTTGGAGGGTTGGGATTTTAGATTTGACCAACGGTGAACCGACACCGTTTGGTACGGTGGAAAAGCGGTCGAAAGAAACTTCGAAGGCGACATCGATCCTAAAGATCAAATGGCGTTGGAATCTCGGTTTGAAAAATCGATTCGTAGAACCGACCCTAGAAGCTCGCCATCAATTAGCGAGCTTCTTCAGATTGGTGCGGCCTAAGCGAATCTTTGCGCCGTATTGGGAGGATGCGCATCCGGATCATACGGCTGCGACTAGTTTAATTGAGGCTGCCCGGTTTTGGTCGAAGCTTTCCAACAGTGATTTGGCTGGCGAACCGTATCATCCCGAACGGATTTATTATTATTACTGTATTCACTTGAAGACTGTACCTAACCCCGCTTTTGTTTTTGATATTTCTCGTACGTGGTTGCGAAAGCTCGAGTCGATTCAGGCCTACGAGAGTCAGTTTATCACTGGGCGAGAGAATCTCGATCCGTCGCCCATCGATCGCTTTCGCGATGATGCGGCTTACTGGGGTAAGATGATTGGAACACGATATGGCGAGCCCTTTACAAGTCGCGAGCCCTTAGGGCTCAGTGGCTTGAAGGATCTGCTGTAGATTTGTCAGCGAAAGCTCGGCTTTTGAGATCGCTGGTCGATAAGGTGGAGTTGGTGCCAGCGGATTTACAAGTACGTATGGCCTAGAAGAGGTTTGACTTTTGGATATTGCGTCGTCTCTATTTCGCGATGCAATTCAATTAGTTCGAAGATTGCGAATGACAACTTGCGAGTGAATCGATAGAAACCGAAGCGTTATTGTTTTGCACGCGGGTGAGCACGCTCATAAACTTCTTTGAGATTCGCAGTGCTGAGGTGTGTATAGATCTGGGTGGTGACGAGGCTCTTGTGACCTAGCAATTCTTGGACACTGCGAATGTCCGCGCCGCGGTCAAGCAGGTGAGTCGCAAAGCTATGTCGAAGCGTGTGGGGAGTGGTGCGCTGATCGAGACCGGTTTCGCGAATGTATTTTTC
>JBEGUT010000063.1:0-11916 GCA_041178745.1 Planctomycetota bacterium
TGATACGACAAGCCGATCGAAAGCAGATCAGCCAACGGTAGAAGGTTCGTCCGATGGTATTCGCTGGACAAAGCGAAGAACGGATGACCGGACCAGCAGTACGAGTGAGCCACTGAAATTACGGGGTGTCGTAGATGCAGCAAGTGGTTTCAAGAAGTTGGTATGGCTAGGCGATGAGTCGGTGAAGGAGCGCGAAGCCGTTCAAGCGAGTGCATCTGAAGAGGATCCGGAAAGCGTAGTGCGTGCTGCGGTTTCTGATCCTGCACAGTCCACCAAACCTAATTGGAAAGAATCCAAATCGCCAAAGCGAGCCACGGGTGCGACGGCTCCCAAAACGACTTCATCGATCTTTAACTTTCGACGCTAGCGTCTTGGTAAAGGTTATTGGCAAAAAAAGTTTCGCGCAGATTCGTACGATCGCTTGCCAATGGATGATGCTTAGGAAGAGCCGGTTGGTCTTTTCTTCATTCCAAGATCGCGTTGCCACTGCTCGATCCATTGGAGAGCTTGCAAGGGCGTCGTTTGTGCCAAGTCGATTTCGCGGATGCGATCGAGCACGGGGTGTTCGCCCCAATCGAATAAAGTTAGCTGAATGGGTGCACCGCTTTTCTTCGGTGGTGGTGTGATCTTCGATTGCCCATATTTGTTGATGTGATCTATTTCAAGCTGTGCGAGAATATCTTTGGCTCGTTCATTGACATGTCTGGGAATACCAGCGAGACGCGCGACATGGATCCCGTAGCTCTTATCGGCTCCACCCCTTACGATGCGATGCAGAAAAACGACATCATCGTTCCACTCTTTTACCGCGACGTTGAGGTTCTTAACTCCTACCAGTGATTGTTCAAGGTCTACGAGTTCGTGATAGTGCGTGGCGAAGAGAGTGCGAGCACCGATATGGTCATGAAGATGTTCGACGATCGCCCACGCGAGCGATAAGCCATCGTAGGTACTCGTACCGCGACCTATTTCATCGAGAATAATAAGGCTGTTGGGAGTTGATGTATTTAGGATTCTAGCGGTTTCCAGCATCTCCACCATGAAGGTACTTTGGCCACGCGCCAATTCATCACTAGCTCCGACTCTGGCAAATACCTTGTCTGCGATTCCAATGGTCGCAGATTTCGCGGGAACAAAACTTCCCATTTGCGCCATGATGGTCAGCAAAGCGACTTGGCGAATATAAGTGCTTTTACCTGCCATGTTCGGGCCCGTGATGAGCAGCACTCGTCCATGCTCTAAACCAACATTGACATCGTTGGGAACGAAGTTGCCCTGCGGCAATGTGAAGTCGAGTACTGGATGTCGTCCCTCGAGGATTTCTAATCGAGGTTCGCTAGTGATCTTTGGGCGGACATAACCTTTTAGAACCGCCAGCTCAGAGAGTGAGCAAAGCACATCGAGTTCCGCGAGGATTGCGGCGGTGCCTGTCAGGGATGATGTCTGCGCGAAGACCGCTTCTCTCAATTCCAAAAACAGTTCGTACTCAAGTTGCTTTGCGCGATCATCGGCAGACAAAACTTTCTCTTCGTAATCTTTCAGTTCGGGAGTGATATATCGCTCCGCGTTTTTTAGCGTCTGCTTACGGATGAAGAAATCAGGAATGCGTTCGCGATGAGTATTAGTGACTTCGAGGTAGTAACCAAAGACTTTCGTGTAGCCAACCTTGAGACTGCTGATACCCGTCGATTGCACGAGTTGAGCTTGATATTCGGCGATCCATTGTTTGCCTCCAGTGGCTAGTTGTCGCAGTTCATCGAGTTGCGAGTTATAGCCGTTTCGAATGAAGCCACCTTCACGGGCCAGTAAAGGGCAATCATCTTGAAGAGCGTTCTGTAGAGCTTGTGTTAGCTCTTGATAAAGCTTCATCGATTGTCCGAGCAGCGATAGTCGTGGGGAGATCGCTTCGCCGAGCAGTGATTTCATTTCAGGTAACTTGCGCAGCGTTCGGCCCACTTGATTGAGGTCTCGTGGGCTCGTTCGGCCGGTCGCGATGCGAGCGAGAAGTCGCTGTAGATCGTAAACATCGCGCAGTTGATTGCGGATCGATTGTCGAAGCTTCGATTTAGCGGACAGTTCTTCGATTGCCGAGAGGCGATCTTCAATCGCTTGGGGATCGATCAATGGATTGGCTAGCCAATTGGCCAGCAACCTTGCGCCCATCGGTGTCACGGTATGATCGAGGATCGATAGAAGCGAACCATCTCGTTGGCCACTGCGGATGGTATGGGTCAATTCCAGGGAGCGTCGAGTCGCCGAATCGATTTCCAGGGCATAGCCAATACGATGTGGCTGCAATTGCTGGATGTGGGTTAATGAAGATCGCTGAGTCTCTTTAAGATAAGCCAACACCGCGCCTGCAGCGCCAATCGCTAGGCGATCATCGTCTTCCCATCCCATGCCGTGCAGATCGAGGACCCCGAAGTGTCCATGCAGAAGTCTTTGCGCTTCTTCGATGCCGAATTGCCAAGTGGGTCGGAGCGTTAGCATCCATGGATCGAGACCATCTTTGGTAAGCGTGACGCCATCGTCTTCGCGCAACAAAACTTCTGAGGGTTCGATGCGATAGAGTTCATCGCGCACGGCGCGGCGGGGAAAGATGCCTGCTTCGAATTTTCCCGTTGAGAGTTCGGCCCAAGCGATACCGACCCATTCGTGTTCATCTGTGTGCGAGGAAGATTCTAGTTTGGTAGGATCATTGCTTTTGCCAGACGCATTTGGTGTTGATTTTGATCCAGGTCGCAAGCTGCAGACGGCAGCTAGGATATTGCTTTGACGAGGGTCCAGCAGCGCTTCATCGGTCAAGGTGCCAGGAGTGACAATCCGCGTGACCTCGCGTTTTACGATCCCTTTGGCCTCGCGCGGATCTTCGACTTGTTCGCAAACGGCAGCGCGATAGCCTTGCCGAATCAGTTTACCGAGATAGCCTTCCAGTTGATGGTGTGGAAAGCCGGCCATGGGGATTGGATTTTCCCCTTTGTCGCGACTGGTGAGGGTTAATCCCAGTACACGTGCGGCGGTCTTGGCATCTTCGTAGAATAGTTCATAGAAATCGCCCATACGGAAGAGCAAAATGCAATCCCCGCAGGCGGCTTTGGCATCTTCATACTGTCGCATCATCGGTGTGGGGTTCATAGATCGACCAAGGCTCTCGGGAATAACTTAGGTGTTGGGTAGCTCGTGCATGTTTTATGGCCGCTGGGGCCTAAAAACGAAAGTGGCCATTAGAACGCAAATTAGGAAATTTAGAAATGTCCGCCCCATCGCAAGCAAATGGAGAATATCGAGTTGTTTTGCAGAAGCAGCAACTAGTATTCAGTTCCGCACACTTCATCACGTTCAACGGAGATATTTGCGAGTGTTTACACGGTCACAATTATGGCGTGATCGGGGAGGTCGTTGGGCCCTTGGACGAAAACCGCTATGTGATCGACTTTATCGCTTTTCGAGACACGCTGGCTAAATTGGTAAAGCAACTGGATCATCAAATGCTTCTTCCAATGAGTCATCCACTGATTCACGTTGAAGAGAAAGGGGAGGAGGTTGAAGTACGGTTCCGCAAGAAGCGTTGGATTTTCCCTCGCGAGGATTGTCAACTGTTGCCGGTTGTTAATACCACCGCCGAGGAACTCGCTTTTTGGTTGGCCAGTCGACTTCGTGAAACGCTCAAGCCTGTTATTGGCGATCGACTGGACAGCGTAGAGATTGGGGTCGATGAGAATAATGGACAGTGGGGGTATTGCCGATTGGTCTGGTAGTTCTGAATATTCCGGCGGATTCTTTTGAAAGCTTGGCAGCGGACATGCGATCGGCGCATTTGTCACAGAGCGATATCGATTTTTGAAATCGGTCCGCTGCATTCTCCTAAGCTGAATTCTCTGTTTCCTTCGACCGAATACCGAGACGAGGCGTACTCTGTGCCTCCTGTAGCCTAAAGTTGATTGGATACCATGGACCCATGGTTCCTTCGGACTTAGCGACTGAGTCCTGTATTTGGTGCGAGGCGAATCACGAAGGCGAATTTCAGGGGGCCAGCCGTCTAGAGTGCTTCCTCGTAGATTTGATTGGTTTCGACAACCCAGCGTTACGATCAAGCAAAGCGTTATCTAATAGGGCCGACTGGTTAAGAGCTTGGAATGAATTCATGAGCGAAGATGGTTTGCGAAAAGCAGCAGTGCTTCTGATGAGTCTCGAGGAAGACGATGCAGCGAAACTGCTTGCCCGCTTGCCTACCAAGCAGGTTGAGTCGGTCTCCATCATGATCGCCCAGATGGAGACGGTTACCAGTCGCGAACAGGAGAAGGTGATCTCGGAATTTATCGAGAGCAAGCCGAGTGCTTTGTCGACCAACTCTGGTGGTCTAGAACGCGCCAAGTCGTTGGTGAAAAAGGCGTTCGGCAAAGATGCCGCCGACATGATCAACTTTTTGCAACAAGCCTTGGAATCGCTCCCGTTCGGCTTCTTGCACAAATCGGACCCTCAAAATATTTTGTCCTTTATTGTCGACGAGCATCCTCAGACGATCGCCCTTGTGCTGTCCCATCTTCCCGCAGCTACCTCAGCGGCGGTGATGCAAGGATTGCCGATGCAAAGACAATTACCTGTGATTCGTCGCATTGCACAAATGGGGCAGAACTCTCCTGAAGCGACGGAGGAAATCGAACACGCTCTAGAGATGCGAATGAGTCTGGTGATGAACCAGTCTTTTGAGAAGGCGGGTGGTGTCGAATCGGTGGCGGAAATACTCAACGTCTCCGATCGCGCAACAGAGCGTCAGATCTTGGAAGCACTCACGAAAGATGCTCCCGAATTGGTCGAAGAAATTCGACGCCTCATGTTCGTTTTCGAAGATATTTCGAAGCTGGCCGACAAGGATATCCAGACGGTTCTCAAGAACGTCGAAACCAATCAGTGGGCCATGGCACTCAAGGGAGCCAGCCAGCAGTTACAAGACAAGATATCGCGCAACATGTCTTCTCGCGCCGCAGAAATGCTCAAGGAAGAAATGGAATACTTGGGCAAAGTGCGTTTGTCCGATGTGGAAGCCGTTCAGCAGAAGATTGTCGATGTCGTGCGCGGACTGGAAGAGAGTGGTCAGTTGGCACGTCCAACCGGAGATGCCGAGGAAGAATATGTCAGTTGATCGGTTGCCAGCAGAACAAACAGCGCTGCTGCGATCAGATCGGCAGTGGTACCTGGATTTCGGCGATTCCCTTTGGCCCTAAGCCAGCGATCCAGTTGCAACCAGTGTCTCTCGAATTGCGCGATGACCGGTTGTTGCATTTCCTGATCGCTTAAAGTGCTAAGAGCATGCTCGACCTTTGCTGCACGAAGCTTGAGTTGCTGATTCTCGCGTTCGCCCTGCTTACGAAGAACTAAGCTGTCTCCATGTTTAGCCAGCCAGCGCACTTGAAATCGTCGCACACCTTCACTGACATCGCCGCAGCCTTGAACTTCATGCAAGATGGCTGGTGCGATCTCTTGAAATAGTTCTTCGAAGTTATTGGCGTAGCAACGCGCGATCCAGTCGAGCGGGCTAGCGAGTCGCATCGCTTCCAGTAAGTCATCAGGTGCTTTGGAATTGCGAACATCCATTTTTTCCGACGAGCCAAGGCCTCCCGGAGATGCCAGGATAATGGCTTTGTAAACCCATTGACTATCTGACTTGTTGAGTTGCTGAAGAACTTCCCGAGTTGCATTTTTCAACTGAGATGGAGTAGTAGTCGTAAGTTTTTTACTCGATGCTTGCTGGCTTTCGTGCAGCGCGATAGCCATCGGCACTAAGAGCAATAGAGTTCCTAAATTGGTGTTGATTCCCACGGAACTGCGAGTCGCTTCGACGGCGCGATAGATTAAGCGACCCATTCCGACACGTCCCGCTTGAGCGAGCACAGGTCCGATTGCTATCGCGCTGCGCACGAAGTCCTCGTAATGCATATCGGAGAAAGAAGCACCAGGAAAGACGTTTCCCGCTTTGCGCGAGGAGGCTTCAAGAATAATCGACAAAGTCGCGAGTTGTCCGATCGACCACGGGAATTCAGAGTTCTGCTTCAATTGCCGCTGCGATCGAAAGTTTGGTTGATTCTTGTTAGATCGAGGAGGCATGGATCAATGAGCTTGAGCGTTAGTTGGATTTAAAAATCTCTCCAGATGTTGCAGTACATCTTCCGGAGCATCTTCCATGACGTAGTGTCCTACGTCTTGAAGGCGAACGATATCCGCCTGAGGGAAATGCTGAGAAAATCGCTCCAAGCAATCAGGGCGGAAGCACCAATCCTTCATTCCCCAAATCATCATGATAGGTAAGTGAGCTAGACGCGTAAGATTGTTTTCGATCTGTTCCAGCAATTGCCAAGTAGGATCGCTGGGGCGCGTTGGGATGTCAGCTACGAAACGACTGACGGCAATTCGATTGGCCCAATTGTTATAAGGGGCAAGAAGTCCTGAGGAAGCGATGGGGGATAGTTTCTTTTTGCGGGCGATTGCCATGCGAAGCGCTCCGCGACAGAAAAGGTTCAAGCCTCGTATCGCAAAGGGACCTAGCAATGGAATGCGACAGGCTGCGATCTGCCAAGGAATGTAGGGTGGAGGGAAGGCACCGGTGTTGAGGAGGACGATTCGCTCGATCCGCTGAGGTTCTGCCAAAGCAGCACCTAGACCAATGGCTCCACCCCAATCGTGCACGACAAGAGTGATGCGGCGCAGATCAAGGGTCTGCCACAGCAGTTGCAGGTTGGAAATATGTTGCGCCAACGCATAAGGGTACTTTTGCGGCTTGTCGCTCAAGCCACAACCGAGATGATCGACGGCAACAACACGCTGCGTATTGTGAAAATGCTTTACGATCGCTCGATAGTAAAACGACCATGTCGGATTACCATGCACGCACACGATGGGCTGATCGCCACGGCCCTCATCGACATAGTGCATACGATGAGCCCCGATGGTCAGGTAATGGGAACCGAAAGGATATTCGGATTGCCATAGTGCCATGAAGGATCTTTCTACAAAGCACAATCCAAGAGGAGAAGGAAATAGAACGATGTTGTCTTTAGGTCATTTTGAGTTCGCCCAGATCACAGACGTGATGTAGCTTCTGATCCATGGTAAACTAAACTTGTGGATAAGTTTGCGTGAACCATTCCATCCACGGCTCGAATCGAAGTAAACCCAAGTTGACTTCCAATCTACAGTTGACTTCCAATTTGCAAGGGAACAGCTGTAAAACGCTTCCAGCGTCTAGGACCGAGGCCCTTTACAGATTGGTTCAGACCAGGAAGTTAGCTTGAAATACGCTGTTTGGCTATAGGACGGCCGCTTTTGAGGGGTGATATGAGGCTGTACTGAATGATTTCTGGAAGTTTATGAAGGAGCGATTTATTGGTTATTGGGGTAGATTTCTTTCCAAAATCGATCCGCCTTCTCCAGGTAAGGTTTATAAGCCTCTGCTTCGGCTGGTGGTAATTGGGAAATATCTTTTCGTGATGCTTCCAGCCAAGCCCTGAAAAAAGCAACTGCTTCGGGTTGAACCCGTTTGCTGTTACCGGCCTCGATGTAGTACGGCGCTGTCATCGCAAAGCGATAGCTCGGCTCGTGATCGGTCACGACACGAATGAGTAGCCAACCACTTTCGTTTACCTTCAGTGGTGGAATCTCTCCACCCCGTTTGGCATGTTCATCCAGCCGAGCGCGATAGAGCGACTTGCCGTTATAAACGATTTCCAAATACTCGACAGGATCCTGCACACTTAAAGAAAGTGCGACTTCTAATTCTAAAGTATCACCTTGGGCCATCTGAAACTTGGCACCGGGTAACTCGCCATTGACCAAGGGACGAAGAAGCGGTCCGTTGGTCACCATCGATCGTCCTTCTTTCAATTTTTCCCACCACTGGGCATCGCTTTGCGATCCACCCAAAGTCACATAGACACGGTTGTAGCCGAGATGTGAGTCGTTGATACCAAATCCTGATCCTGCGCTTGGGGCGATTCGAAAGCCGCACTCGAGCATTTGCCAGTAGATGTATTCCACCAAGCGTCCCAATCCGCGCGGGCCAGTGAAACGAATCGGATCTGGATTGTACGAAGCGATACCTATCGGGTTTGATTTATCGGGCTGCAAGTGTGTCGATAGTACAGCGAACGAGTCAATCTTTCCTTGCGATAACCAGATCGGAACATCGCGAGACCAAGGATGGGCTATTGCGATGTGGGCCGCTTGATCGTCGATAGCTCGCTGCAAAACTTTGGGGCTGATGGGGAGTTGGGCTAACTGTTTGGGATCTGTTTTATCCATCCGTGGCCAACCCATAAAAACTAAACCGCTATCGGGACGCAGATCGGTGAGACTTGCTGGCGCAATCCAGCGAGGTTGTCGATCTTCGATGGTTGCAGGCTGCGATCCCCGCGAATTGTTTTTGGTTGTTAAAGCATCGGGTTTCGATTTCTTCACTTTAGCGTTTTTGTTAGCTTCGTCCTCTACGGGATCTTTGTCTCCCAGCTCTTTATCTTGTGGGTCGTCATTGTTTTTTTCGGAGTCTTCCGCGGGCTGAGAATCGCCAGGTTTCGAAGTGTCGGACTCTGAATCAGCAGACTTTAAATCATCAGGTTTAGATGGTTCTGCTGACGGACCATTTGAATCGTTGCCTGCTTTGCTCTTATCGATTTCTGGAAGTGCAGTGTTTAGTACGAGATCAAGATCGTCGGCTGCCATCCAGCGGCGCAGTTCGTTTTCAGGTAGCCGCACAAGTAAGTCACCCGACCACCAATCTTCCTTGCGCATCTCACAACTTCGTTCCACGTAAACGGGGAGTTCATCGGCGGCGTTGCGGCTTAGAGTAAAACCGCCTGAGGTGACTGCGTATTCGGGACCGCGACTGGCGCTGTAGGAAAAGTCTCCGTCACGCTGTTTTACGACAATGGTTCGGTCGAGCAGATACCAGTCACCACGTCGCAGAAGTCCCGGTAGTTTCGGAATGCGACCTGAATCGTTGCGTAGCATGAATCGAATCGCGACCGGTTGATCGGCTGTGTCATCGATCGGAGTAATGGTCGCTTCACCATCTTTGGCGATGAGCTGGCGGCGGGTGGAAAGCGAAGCGAATCCGCAAACGGCCAGCCATCCGATCAGCAAAAGCCTAGGGCATGAGACTTCGAAAGGATTAACGTTCGATGGTCCTGCTGGGACTGGGTTTAAGGTTCCCAAAGTGTCGGTGTGTCCGGGTGCAGCAGGGTTTGGGGCTTGATTTGCAGGGATCATAACGGAGGGATTTTGGCGAAACAGAATAAAAACGATTCCTTCTTGAACCTACCTCGCCCTTGGCGCGCATTCGGCCAACGATTTGCATTAAAATGAAAAAGAACTGCTGCGGGCTGCCAAAATGGCAGTTTATCAGGTTGGACGGGGAGGAGATGGGAGTCTATGGCGGAAGATTACTACAAAATTTTGGGTGTTCAGCGGTCTGCTTCGGCGGAGGAGATCCAGAAATCGTACCGCAAGTTAGCTGCAAAGCTGCACCCGGATATTAACCCGGACGACAAGCAGGCTAAGAATCGCTTTCAGGAGTTGCAGAAGGCGTACGAGGTATTGAGCGATCCGGAGAAACGGAAGCTGTACGATCAGCTTGGACCGGATTTTGAGAAGATGGGAGCCGGTTTTCGCGGTGGTCCAGCAGGAGCTGGTGGCGGAGGAAATCCGTTTGAGGGAATGGATTTCGAGCAGGTCTTTCGAGGTGGTGGTGGAGGCCAACCTTTTTCGTATGAAGGTGATCTAGGCGATATTTTTTCGCAGATCATGGGTGGCGGTCCGGCGGGTGCTGGTGCGCGAGGAGGGCGTCGACGCGGGGCTCCTGCGCGTGGTAGCGATCTTGAGGTAACAGCCGAGATCCCGTTCACGACAGCCATTCAAGGTGGTTCGGTCGATTTGCGATTGAATCGTGGAAACAAAGTCGAAGTTGTTTCAGTGAAGATTCCCAAGGGAGTTGAGTCTGGCAAAAAAATTCGTTTGCGTGGACAAGGTATGCCTGGGCCTAGCGGCGCTGCAGCGGGCGATCTATTGGTCACGCTTGAGGTGCTGTCGCATTCGCATTTCAAACGGCATGGAGATAACTTGGAAGTGAAGGTCCCGGTGACATTGGCCGAAGCTGCGCTCGGTGCAAAAATCGATGTGCCGACGCCCTCTGGAGTCGTCACGTTAAAAATTCCAGCTGGTAGTAGCAGCGGGAAGCGATTGCGTGTCAAAGGGCAAGGTGTTCCGCGATCCGATGGGGGAAGCGGTGACTTGTATGTTGAATTGCACATCAAATTACCGGAACATTTGGATGAGCAGAGTCAGGAGTTGATTCGCAAATTGGATTCGATACATCCTATGGCACCTAGAGCAGGGTTGGCTTGGTGAGTAAAAGCCCAACAGAGCGATTCGGTCGCCAAGATCGTGTTCGATCACGGCAAGAGTTCGAACGCATTTTTAAAAGTGGTAAAGTGCAAGCCGATCAGGTTTTGGTGGTTCATGGATTACCAAACCAACTGACGCACTCCCGGCTTGGTATTTCCGTATCGCGCAAGGTTGGCTCCTCGCCGGTTCGCAATCATTGGAAGCGTTTGATTCGCGAATCGTTTCGTCGTCAGCGAGCGAAGATACCTGTGGGCTTTGACTTTGTTGTTCGGCCGCGAGCTGGTGCAACGGCCGATTGGGCGATGATCTATAAATCGTTGGTTGTACTGACACGTAACATCGACAGGAAACGAGACTGAGTGATGTCATGTGTGGTGAAAAAACAAATCATCTCAATCAAGTTCGTTTGCTGATAAACGGTGATCCCGCAAATCGAAGCGATGATGAGCAGAATGGTGCCGATCCCATAGTGACTGAGCACACTGATAAGCACATTCGTGATACTGAACTGCAGCATTCGAGAGATTCTGATCATGCTCATTCAGCAAGTAATCTGCGAGCCAGTCAGTACGCGGCCAAGCAAGGGCCATTTGCAACGTGTGTCAGTGGATCGATGATCTTTGCAGTACGTTTTTATCAACGCTGCATCAGTCCGTTGCTGGGTAAGAATTGTCGTTATGAACCGACGTGCAGCCAATACTTTATTTTGGCAGTTCAGAAATATGGACCGCTGCGTGGAGCTTGGCGAGGTTTTTGCCGAATCCTGCGCTGTCATCCTTTCAGGCCAGGTGGTTACGATCCGCCGTGAAGCAGATTCGCGATCGTGTTGTGGATCGACTGAGAGTAACTTTTACAAAGGGCATTGAGCGATGGTTCCCGAACTGCCTGACTATGGAGTCCTGCTGCATTGGCCCGAGTCAGGCTTGGAGGGGATATGGCCTGAGGATCGAGAGCTAGCAGAGAAGTGGATCCCAAGTCATCGCGTCTTTCGTCGCCAAGAATTCGATGGTGAGTATTACCATTTGTGGTATGGTTCGGCTCGCATTCGAATTCGCCCATCTCTGTGGGTATCGACCGTAGCTGAGGATTTGGAAGTTGGAGATCGCGTTGAAGTGCTTGCGCAAATGGGTCGCGCTGAGCCGATGATTGCCGAAATCCGAGAAAAGCTTTTTGATCCACATCTGGGACGGACATATTACTTGTTGCGCAATCGCGAGGTCGATGTACCCACGGTTTATTTTTATGAAGATATGCAGCGCCTTTCGACAAGACATCAGCTTCGTGAACCGACCTACACGCATCAGCCACAGAAGCTTGGTGTCGATCTCCATCAGGTAGATCCACTCCGCACTGACGAATTTAACGATGGTCACTAAATGGGGATTAAGAGGAGTTTGTTTCCATCAATTTGCTCTCAATGAAACTATCTTATTTTAGCAATGTTGCCAAAAGAACGCAGCGCGAGCATCTCGGTGAGAGCAACTTGATCCAAGTTGATGGCGAAGACGTTTGATAAAAAAGCTT
>JBEGUT010000064.1:0-11732 GCA_041178745.1 Planctomycetota bacterium
TCGGCCCAACGATTTCCGTTTATCTCAAGAGTCCACGATCATGAACGTATCTTCTGAATCATCAATCGTAGCGGCTCCCAAGTCCGTTACGCAGCATCGGATCAAAGTCCTGCTGGTCGACGATCAAGCAACGATTGGGCATGCTATTCGCCAGATGCTACTGCCCGAAAGCGATATCGATTTTCAATTCTGCAGTAATCCCCTAGAAGCAATCGATATTGCCAACTCCTTTCAACCGACTGTTATTCTGCAGGATTTGGTGATGCCTCAAGTCGATGGCTTGATGCTGGTTAAATTCTTGCGCGCCGCTCCTTCAACTCGCGATGTTCCGCTGATCGTTTTATCTTCTAAAGAGGAACCTGTCACAAAAGCGGAAGCATTCGCGCGCGGCGCGAATGACTATCTCGTAAAACTACCTGATCGCTTAGAGCTTATCGCGCGAATTCGCTATCACTCCAAGGGATATATCAATCTGCTACAGCGCAACGAAGCGTATCGACAGCTTGCTGCTTCGCAGAAACATCTCGCCAATGAGATCGATGCTGCATCGAAGTACGTTGCTTCGCTTCTGCCCGAACCAACTCAATCACCTGTGTGGCTCGATTGGCGTTTCGTACCTTGCGCAGAGCTCGGGGGTGACTCTTTCGGTTATCATTGGCTTGACGAGGATCACCTCGCTATTTATTTGCTGGATGTCACCGGTCACGGACTTGGCTCAGCCCTGTTGTCGATCAGCGTGATGAATGTACTGCGAGCCAAATCACTTCCAAATACAAATTTTTTGGTGCCAGGTGAAGTTGTCGGTGGCCTGAATGAAGCATTCTCGATGGATAATCATGGCGGTAAATGCTTCACGATTTGGTATGGCGTCTACAACCAGCATACAAGAGTTTTGAAATATGCCGGTGGTGGCCATCCGGCAGCGCTTTTATATCAAACTCCAGGTTGCGAAACGCCGGAACAACTTGAATCGACAGGCCCGATGATGGGAATGATTTCCTGGCCACTTTTCGATACGCTTGAGACGGTAGTACAACCCGGCGCGCGGCTGTTCGTTTACAGCGATGGCGTGCACGAAATTCATCTGTCCGATGGTGGTGAATGGACTTTTGACGAATTTGTCCAATTCCTCTCTAAGGCGCAGCGAGGCGAAATTCCCGGTGATAATGACTCAGCAGAACCTCCCTCACCAAGCGATCTGCTACTGAAGCATGTTCGTGAAATCAGCGGTCTACAGATTCTCGATGACGATTATTCGATCGTAGAAGCTCGCTTCTAATCTCGCGGCAACCGCTACCGCCATCAATGTCAGGCAATCCTATCACTACTTGCGTCAAACCTATGGAGTCGGATACCCCTACGGCGGACAGACTCCATTCGATTGGAATGATCGTCGGCTTCGGCTGGGAACAAAAACTCACTATGGCCAGGGCTCAGTACTGGCTCCTTGCTCCGACGATTCTGCTGGTGGCGGTCAGCGTGCAACATTACACAGTAGACGTACACAGTAGACGGGTTCCTTTGGAGACGTCCGGTTGGAGCGTGATAGGGTTTCGATTGGCCGAGGTTATCGCGTAGGAATCCTATCAGCGGACAGCTGAATATTTCTTCGTTTAATGAACCAGCTCACGAAACCCCAGCTTCAATAAGGTCTTTTTTTGGAAACATCCTAGCGTCTCTCGGCCATGACACCCTCCTGAATCGCAATCTGGCTTGTTACAATACGAGGCAGTACAAACCGACATATCACTGTCATTTGTTTGCCTCGGAGCACGTAGCTTATGGATCGCCGCCACTTTCTTAGTACTGGCTTGAGCGCCCTCACTTTATCCTCTCTTGCCCAACATGCTTCTGCTTTTGCTGACGCACCTACGCAGCGAGTCGGCTTGATAGGCTCAGGTTGGTATGGCAAATGCGATTTACTTCGTCTCCTACAAGTCGCTCCGGTCGAAGTCGTTTCGCTGTGCGATGTCGACAGAAAAATGCTTGAAGAAGCTGGGGCTATCGTCGCATCGCGACAAGCCTCTAAAAAAACACCGCGACTCTATAGCGATTACCGCAAGATGCTCGCCGAAAAAGATCTCGATATCGTCTTGATTGCTACTCCCGACCATTGGCATGCTCTGCCGATGATTGAAGCCGTTCAGTCCGGAGCACATGTGTATGTGCAAAAACCGACCAGCGTGGATGTGATCGAGAGCCAAGCAATGTTGGCTGCTGCACGCAAATACAATCGCGTCGTTCAAGTTGGTACTCAACGACGCAGTACGCCACATTTGATCGATGCTAAAAAACGCATCATTGATGAAGGAAAGCTTGGCAAAATCGGCATGGTTGAAATCTATTGTTACTACCACATGCGCACTCGCGAGAATCCACCGGATATCGCGCCACCAGATTGGTTCGATTATGAAATGTGGACTGGACCAGCACCGATGCTTCCCTACAACAAACTGGTTCATCCAAGGTCTTGGCGTGCGTTCATGGAGTATGGCAACGGGATTGTGGGAGATATGTGCATCCACATGCTTGATTGCGTTCGCTGGTTGCTGGGACTCGGTTGGCCCGATACCGTTTCGTCCGAAGGTGGCATCTTGGTCGACAAAGCGAGTCGCGCTAACATCAGCGATACACAGACAGCCACGTTTTCATTTGGTGATTTACCTGTTATTTGGCAACATCGCACCTACGGTTCCGCTCCAGATCCCAAGTACCCTTGGGGTCTAACGATTTATGGTGACAAAGGTACGCTGAAAGCAAGCGTCCAAAGCTGGGACTTTCAACCTCAAGGTGGAGGTGAAGCGATTCATCAAGATGTTGTGATGGAGCTTGATAAGTTCCCAGAAGATAAAACCGAGAAGGATTTAGAACAACACTGCGCACCTGCGATTCGCGGACATATGCTCGATTTCCTTGGTGCGATTACTCAGCAATCAAGACCGATTGCCGATATCGAGCAGGGGCATATTTCCACGGTGAGCTGCTTGCTGGCGAACCTATCGATGCAAGTGGGTCGATCGTTGCGATGGAATCAACAAACCCATAGGATCGAAGGGGATGATGCGGCTAATACTTTACTGCGACGCCCTTATCGCGCTCCGTGGGTTCATCCTGAACCTGATAAGGTTTGATCCCTATCAGACAGTTTCATCACGAGACGACCGATAAAACAACATCGAGTAACTTTCACATCGTTCAGAAGAATAGCTTCGATCCATGACTCTTTCGTCACCGCCTCTTTCGTCACAGCGAATCACGATCGTCGATTATCAGATGGGTAACCTTCGAAGCGTCGAGAAAGCTTTGGAGCATGTTGGTGCTAAGGCTGAAATAACGAGTGACTCTACAAAAATCCTGAACGCTGAGAAACTCATTCTGCCAGGCGTGGGAGCATTCGGCGATGCGATGCGCGAACTTCGAAATCGAGACCTAATCGAACCTATAAAAAAATCTATTGCTCAAGGGAAACCCTTTTTAGGTATTTGCCTAGGACTGCAACTACTGTTCGAAAAAGGATACGAGGGGGGCGAGCACGAAGGACTTGGAGTGCTGAAAGGAAGCGTCGTCCGCTTCGACCTCCCCAAGCAGTACAAAGTTCCTCACATGGGATGGAATCAAGTATTGAGCGTTCAAAAAAATGTCCCGCTTCTACAAGGACTCTCGCCAGAACCATCGATGTACTTTGTACACAGCTATTATGTCGTGCCGAGCGATCCATCGCTGATTTGGCTCGAAGCTGACTACGGACATCGCTTTTGCGCTGCCATTTGCCGCGGCAATCTTTATGCTACGCAGTTTCATCCTGAGAAGAGTCAGTCGGAAGGACTGCAGATGCTGAGGAACTTTGCGAATCTAGCGTGAGATCAACCGTTCCCGTTTCGCTTTCCTCTCTGTGCACCTCAGCATCCGCCGATTCGGGATGATGGACTCGTTGCTCAGCTGCATGATTGACAGGAAGTGGTGTCTCTTTTAATACCATGTCCTGTTGCCAATCGCTAGGAACCAACATTCGCGACAGAACGACCGGTATGGTCAGCCCAAAGACCGCGCTCGCATAAAACCATGTCCCTCCTGGCCAGATTGGCACATAGATTAATTCTCGCCAAAAGAGCAAATGAAACCAGGCTGCGACGAAGATGAGTGCGGGAGGATGGATCAACGAAAACCGATATCTTCTCAGCCATGGGTATAAAGCCGCTAACGCGAAGCACCACAAAACACCCATGCCTAAAATACCTTGCCAACCGAAAACAAAACCGAGCCACAGTAACTGCCAACCCCAGTCTTGCGCACCACTTCCTTGCAGCACTTGGTCATCCTGAACGATTACGGAACTCCCATGCCTTCCGACTCGATACATCGAGCCGGCCGTGACCAGAGCGAGCAACAACGCCGCAGCTCCACCTGCTGCTAAAGCTGTAGCTCCCTCAAGATAGAGAGGTAGCCCCTCCAGCCGATGAAATGATTTCGATTGCCATGTGAGAATTAATAATTGCGGATAGGCGAGCGGTGGAACCAAAGTGAGCAATGTCCCTGCGACTAACATGTACGGCGTTATTTTTAATCTACTGCCCAAGACCAGAGAGGTGGTCATAATCCATAACAGCACCAGGCAATGAAAAAGCGTTCGGAAAATCAGAAGCTGATCCCATCGCATCACCAATCGCGGTGGATTGATATTGCTATACACAACACTAGGAAAATTGACTCCGCCTGGTACTAATTGCAGCGCTACGATCGAGGCGACCATCGAACCCGCGATGATTTCGACGATCATGTATCGAGGCGAAATGGGAAGATGGCAGGCGTAACATCTCCCTCGAAGCCCCAACCATCCGAGAATAGGAATATTGTCACGAGAACGGATCGGAGCAGTGCAGTAAGGACAATAAGAGCCTCCGCCTATGGTTTCACCTCGAGGTGCTCTGAGCGCTACGACATTTAAAAAACTTCCCAGACAAGCTCCAACAGCAAAGCCCCATAGGATCACGACCGCCTCAAAGACTCTCCCAATCGACTCACCAATTCCATCAAAAAAACGAGGGTGGTCGAAGTACGCCCGCAGGACATGGAAAAGCACATACAGTACAGGAAGTACTACTAGCGCCGCTTGCGCCAGTAAATAAGGGCCGTTAGTATGGCGACTTCTGCGACGAGGTGACATAACGGCCATTTACACAAGAGAAATAGTGGCAGTCGATTGCTGTAGTATTTAGCTTACTTCGACCGAAAATCGAAATCGCTTCATTTTCATTTTCTTCTAAGACTCTGAAGCGTAAAAATACCATATTTACCACGCTCGGTCAGGTCACTTCGGCTGGTGCTGGATCCAAAAACGAGACAGTCATCTTCCCTCCTCACCCGAAAGGTAGCCTCCGCGTCTATACTATGTCGACTCCGTCGGTGTCCTCACCAACGTGAGGGTATGACTGTCCTTCGACTCCGACCTTTAGATAGATCCTTCGCGACTATCCCCAAACCTTCGGAATTCATGGCTATGGCGTTATCAGCAATACATCACTTGGAAGTACCCGACATCCGCGTCGAGACCTTGGTGGATCGACCACCCAACCAAGATGGTAACTTTGTCCTTTATTGGATGACCGCGTTTCGCCGCACCGAATCCAACTTTGCCTTACAACGCGCCGCTTGGTGGGCCGCTCATCTTGGTAAGCCTTTAGTCATCCTGGAAGCTCTTCGCGTCGGTTACCGCTGGGCGAGTGATCGATTTCAACAATTCGTTGTCGATGGAATGCGCGATAATGCTGCGTCGCTCGCGAAGTATCCAGTTACTTATTACCCTTACCTGGAACATCGCCGAGGTGAGGGTTCAGGACTGATCGAACAACTCGCTGAAAGCGCCAGTGTTGTCGTAGGAGACCACTACCCTTGCTTCTTCCTGCGCAATCTCCCGCAATGGTTCGCAAGACGCTCGCCTTGTCGATTCGAAATCATCGATTCCAATGGCTTGATGCCACTGCGAGTTCCCGATAAGACCTTCACCGTCGCACATTCGTATCGACGGTTTATGCAAAAACAAGTCGATCATGTACTGGCGACTCCGCCGCAGAGCAAGCCCCTTGAAAGCTTGCGAATCCCCGCGTTAAAAGCATTGCCTGCTTCGCTACTAAAACGTTGGCCCATGGCACAAGAAGTCACCAAGTCTAAAGAATATGACTGGTCCACATTCGATATCGATCACGAGGTAAAGCCAACACACTATGCGGGTGGTCGACAAGAAGCATTAAAGCGTTGGAAACAATTTCTCAAACAAGGTTGTGACCGCTACAACGAAGACCGTAATCACCCAGATACCGATGGCAGTACGCATCTATCGCCTTATCTTCATTTCGGTCATATCTCCGCGCACGAAATGCTAGATGGAATCTTAGAGCATGAGAGTTTTTCCCGCGATCAACTGTCACGTCCCAATGGAAAAGTGAATGGTTTTTGGAATCTCAGTGAGTCGACAGAAGCTTTTCTGGATCAACTTCTTACTTGGCGAGAAATCGGATTTAACCAATGTTTTCGTGACGATCACTACGATCGCTATGAGTCGCTCCCATCCTGGGCCAGGGCATCACTAGCCAAACATGCCAAAGATAAAAGACAATACGTTTACTCTCTACAACAATTCGAATCGGCTCAAACGCACGATCCTCTCTGGAATGCAGCTCAACGACAACTGCTCCAGGATGGCCGCATTCACAACTACCTGCGCATGTTATGGGGCAAAAAGATCTTGCACTGGTCTGCCTCTCCGCAAGAAGCGCTCGATATCATGGTCGAATTGAACAATAAATATGCTCTTGATGGTCGCGACCCGAATTCTTACAGCGGAATCTTTTGGGTGCTAGGTCGATATGATCGACCCTGGGGTCCCGAACGAGAGATCTTCGGCTCAATTCGGTACATGACCAGCGATAGTACTCTCAAGAAAGTTCGCACTAAAAACTATCTTCAACGCTATCGATAAATGTCGACACGATTGAAAATATATTCGCGATCACAGCGTCTAACTCACTATACGGTCGCTTCACGCTTTAGTGCCTGTGAAGCTAACTCATGGTCGGTCGTGTCACAAATAATGCCACCATCTCGGAGTACGATATTGCGTTTCGCATTGCGAGCAATATTGGTATCGTGAGTAACCAGAATGACGGTGAGATTCTGCTCTTCGTTCAGCTTTTTGAATAGCTCGATCACTTCGCGACTGGTTCGAGTATCCAAATTCCCGGTTGGTTCGTCCCCCATAAGAATATTTGGATTGGCAGCCAAGGCGCGAGCGATCGCGACACGCTGTTGCTGACCACCCGAGAGTTGTCCTGGATGATGATCTAAACGATCTCCCAACCCTACCAACGACAACAACTCTACCGCTCGATCGTAACGCGCCCTGGAACTCATCGCTGGTCCATAAAGCAATGGCAACTCGACGTTCTCAACCGCCGAGGTTCGGACCAACAAGTTGAAACTCTGAAACACGAAACCAATCTGCCGATTGCGTATCCTGGCTCGCTCCGGCGAACTCATCGTAACAATCTCTTGACCGTCCAGCTTGTAACTGCCCGATGTAGGACGATCCAGGCAACCTAAAGTATTCATCAACGTCGACTTGCCAGAACCGCTAGGACCGATCAACGCCACGTACTCACCCTTGGCGATATCCGCCGTCGCATCCTTGAGCGCCACCACCTCGACTTCTTCGAGCTTGTAGATTTTGCTGACTTCACGAAGCTCGATCAGTGCCATGGGTTTTCTACAACAAATGAGAGTCCAAAATGGTCCAGCCTATCTCCGAATTATATTTGCTAGCATCCGCTTTCGCAGATCGCTTGTTAACTTAAACGCAAAAAAGAAAAAAGTCATCCTGTTTTCGGGTTTGTACCGGGATTTTAAGGTAGTCAGCAATTGGCGGTTCTAGCTACGATGCCAGATGCGGCTGGATCCTAGAAAACGTGAATATCTTACGTTTTTAGGACAATGGATTTACTGCTGGCAATCAGATCATCAAACATGGCCTACTAGACCCAACAGGACCGGGAAAAGCTGCCTATGATTTGTTAACAATTTGCAAAGCATGAACAGACTCGAGTGACGAGTGGATTGAACTTTCGGGGGAATTGGAATTGCGGGATTGTCAAGGAAGACATCACCTACACCAAAATGCAACGAATGGGCTTGCAGCGATGCATGCGAGGCTCGCTATCGCCTTGACACGCCCAATAATGCCTAGTTTGCTGCGTGCGATGTTGCTGTGCATGGTGTGGACCGTCGCTTTTACGGACTCTCTTTTGGCAGAGGGTCTTGAGGTGCGACTGCGAGTTATATGGGGTGGTGCGAGCTCACGAGCGTACGAGGGAAATATCTCGGTGGCTGATGGTTTCGTTCAGACATGCTCAGCCATCAGTATGCAGGTCGACAGTGCGGCAACGATCGAGCTGAAAGATTCTCATCAGATCTTGGTGCATCACACTTCGCCAACAACTTATGGTGGCTTGGACTTTCATATCCGAGGAAATTTAAATACCAAAGTAACTATTTCCCTTCGCGATCCAACCTCCAAAGAAACGAATGCACCTTCCAAGACGCTTGAGGCGACCCTTGAAGAAATTCTTGCCGAGGCTCGATCGATTGCCCTAGATCCATCGGGCAACTCATTGGTTATCAATCGTCCAACCGAAGATCGCCTACGGTTAAATATCTCGCGTGAGCATCTAGTCTTTCATCCCGAAGAAGCAATTCCTTTTAGCATTACGGGTAAGCACCTCGGCCTGGGAAACAATACACCGCTGAAACTCACCTTGACGCTGATGAGTGAACCGAGTGGTAAGGTAATATTGACGATGCCACTTCAGACGACCACCGATGATACGGGATCGTTTGCGGACTTATCCTCAGAGACAATTTACGCCCCTTCCCAAGAAGGCGTCTATCGTTTGGTAGTTCGCGCAGATCCTAAGCGATTGCTAGGTGGGCTTCTTCGAGATGCGGCAGCAACGCGCAGTATGCAATTTGTAGTTGCTGGTGACGAAAGACTTAAAGAGAGCCCTACGGATTGGCAGATCGTCGATACTTGGGAACCTGACAAAGGTGATTCGATCATTGAAAACTTCACCGATCAGGAAAGCTCCCTGGAAAACACCTCACGTGAGCAAGCTTCCAGTCGCTCGCGATGGTTAGGTTGGAGATCGTTCAACAGTCGTGGCTGGTGGACAAGTTTTGGGAGACAGCCCAAGCGTGGCACATCCGATGCTGGCGTTGCATCGGCTTCCGGTGAAGCAATACTTGCACCGAACGATTGGTATATGATTCCGCTGCGGATCGGCAGTCCAGGTAAACCCCATCGACTATTGATTCAGTATGCTGCGGATCGTCCCATGCGCATGGGACTCACGCTTCTAGAATCCAACGCGGAGGGACTTTTAGCACCACTGGGAGTGGATGCGAGTGTTGAACTGGACAGCGATGATGTTCAAAGTCCTGGAAGTACGCAGGAGCATGAGGTTGTTTTCTGGCCTAAATCTTCAAATGCCAGTTTGCTCATTACTAATCCCGACACTGATCTACCCATCCAAGTACTCGGATATCGCTTGCTGGCCGGCCCCTCACATCTCAACAAATTGCCTAACACCCAAAGCGATGACCCTTCGCTAATAACCACGACAGATTCGAAGGCCAGTCTTGAAGAACGACAGGCCGACAGCGAAACAGATCATGGTCATGGTTCGGATGAGTCGCCATCGTCTGCTACCTCATCTATTTCAGATCAATCCTCAGATCGACTTGTATCGAATGTCAAAAAAGAAAATCTCCCTCCACGATTGGCGGCGATCTATCTGGATAAACCGCTGCTAGCGGAATACTTCGGAGGTACTGAAACGATTGACCTATCTACGGGGCGCGGTTTGCACGATTGGCAAACGTTTTATCAAGCTTGCCAACATTTGGTGGAATATCTGCGTTGGTCGGGCCATAACGGAGTGGTTTTATTTGTTTCGGGAGAAGGTGGAGCAATCTATCCTGGCGGTCCTTTTGGATCCAATTTCAAATTCGATCGCGGAAGATTCTTCAACGATGGGCGCGATGTGATTCCCAAAGATGTCATTGAACTCCTGCTGCGCATGCTAGATCGAGAAGGATTGCATGTTCTCTTAGGGTTGCATTTCGATGGTGCACTTCCTCCGATATTGACGCGACATCTTAACGCCGAAGCGAGCGTGGAGTTGATGGATGCGAGTGGACGTGTATGGTCTCGATCCATGTCATCGACTTCAAGAACAGCGCCGCGCTACAATCCCCTCAATGCAACAGTTCAAGGTGTCCTGGAGCGCTCTGTTGAAGACCTGCTACAGCGTTATGGCAAGCACAGTAGTTTCCGAGGCGTTGTCGTGGAAATGGGTGGGGCAGGGCACCTAAGTTTCGGTGGTGATCGCTGGGGATATGATCCCGCCACCGTTGATAATTTCTTTCGTTCGCTCGGTGGCCAAGTTCCCAACGATCCAAAAGAAAAGATCCAGCTTGTACAAGCCCGCTACCGCGGCGCCTTTATGCAATGGCGAGCCTCCCAACTCACTCAGTTCATTCAGCGACTCAGCCAACGAGTGCGCAACAAACGAAGCGACTTGCGAATGGTCGTCAGCACTGCGGGTTTAGCAAAGCTACCACCAGGAGAAAGTGACTTTTTGGAATGGTCCGATTTGTGGCTGCAGCCCGAATATATTTCATTGAGCCGAGGACTCGACTTGCAAGGTCTGAGCAAGATCCAAGAAATCGATTTGTTGCGGAGCGATATTCGTTATCCACTTCATCAATTACCTCAACAGCGGTGGAGCTATGCAGTACGGGATCTGTCGTGGGAGACACCCCAGGTAACACTTTATCCTCGTGGTGGCTCACTACTTCTACTTCCCCCTGCTGGCCGCAATTGGCCTAGCATCGAACTTCAGCAACCTCTTGGCCTTAACTCGACCAAGGTATGGACCTTCCATCAAGCGTATCCGGCTTCGTCAACGGGACGAGCCAGTTGGTCGTCGCAGTTACTTGCGCAGGATCGTTGGCTTATGGCAACTGGAGGCTGGGGGCCGAACCTTGGAGCGGAGTCAACACTGCGTGAATCGATCGCCGTATGGACTGCCTTACCTCCTGTCGTCTTTTCCGACCACCCAGGTCGAGAAGGTCAATCGCTTTCTCAGGGAGTTACGATTCGAACCGCAGAGCATGAAGGAAAGACGTTCATTCATTTGATCAACGCTGCTCCATGGAAACAGAAGGTTACCCTGCAATTTTCTAAAGCTCCCGGCTCGATCCAAGCTCATTGGCTAGGAGAGAATCCCGATGTGATTCCCGCTGTATGGCTCCAACAGAGTTCTTGGTCCGTCGATCTGGAAGCACATCAATGGAAAGCGATCTGCGTTGATTCTCCGAACATTTCTATCGATTCATGGCAAAACGAAGTTGATTCGCTGGCCATTGAGAAGGCGAAGAATCAATTACTGGAACTGAGCGAGCGTGTTAAAAAACTCCACACAACGCAACTCGCTCCGCTTGCTTCGCTGGTCAACGGCGATTTTGAATCGTTCGATAACGAGGGAGTACCGGTAGGATGGACTCGATCGACTCTACCTTCTTCGCGTGTGACTCAGAGCGATCAGGCTTATGGTGGCAAGTCTTGCATCAAGCTGGAAAATCGTAGCGAAGGAAATGCACCATTGTGGATCCAGAGCTCACCC
>JBEGUT010000065.1:0-11637 GCA_041178745.1 Planctomycetota bacterium
TCTTAAGCCTCTCGATTTGAACTTGGTTCGCGAACAGGTTCGCAAGGCGCGCGAGTACCATCGGCTTCGAATTGAAAATCAGGAATTGAAGACTCGTCTTGCTGATGCCGGCCAAATCAACGATATCATCGGCAATAGCGCAGCGATGCAGGATATCTTCCGACAAATCCGTCAGGTCGCGGATACTGAAGCCACTGTTCTGATTCAAGGGGAAAGTGGAACGGGCAAAGAATTGGTTGCCCGAGCTCTCCACGAATTGAGCGGACGAAGCAGCGGCCCCTTCGTAGCTGTTCATCTAGGAGCGCTACCTGATACACTTCTCGAGTCCGAATTATTCGGGCACGAGAAGGGATCGTTTAGCGGAGCATCACGCCGTAAGCCCGGCTGTTTTGAGCAAGCTGCGTCAGGAACTCTTTTTCTTGATGAAGTCACGGAGATGTCACCCAAGAGTCAAGTTGACTTATTGCGTGTCCTTGAATCAAGGCAGTATCGTCGTGTAGGAGGTGAGGAAGTATTGGCGACAGACATTCGATTGGTCGCAGCAACCAATCGTAATGTCCAAGATCTCATTCAAGAAGGAACGTTTCGCGAGGACCTCTACTATCGACTCAATGTGATTCCGCTGGAAGTCCCACCGCTGAGATCTCGCAAGGAAGATATACCCTTGCTAATCGAACACTTCATGACTTATTTCTGCCAGCGCCATGCAAGACCGGTCAAGCACGTTTCTGCAACTGCGATGGAAATACTAACTAACGCCCCTTGGCCTGGAAATATTAGGCAACTACGGAATTTGGTCGAGAGGCTTGTGGTAACTCATAACGGTGAAATGATTCAAGAGCAAGATATTCCTCGCGATCTAGCACCATCAACACAGTCGACTACGACTCTACCTGGTTCGCTCAATGAAGCGGTCGAGGCGTTCGAGAAAGAAACCATCGCAGCATTTTTGAATGCCAATGGAATGCATCGAGAAAAGACCGCGAAGGCGTTAGGCGTCAGTGTAAGGACGCTACATTACAAAATGAGCCGTTATGGCCTACACTGAATAAGGATTAGTTGCACAAGCATGAACTAGTCCTTAGGTTTCGTGGCTAGTTTCCGGAAGTACTCTTGAATCGCTTCCCGGTAGTGTGATGGAAGATCCTTCGTTATTCGCTGCAAAGCTTCTTGTCGTTCGGCCGGTGGAAGATTTCCCCAGCCATTTTTGTCAGCAAGTTTCTTTTGATCGACATCGCCTGGGCCGGTTTCACCAGCAACACGGGTATCCTCTTGAGGTTGCCCAGATTGCTTGTCGGAAGAATTTTGCTGCTGCTCACTGGATGACTGTTGCTGCTGCTGTTGCTGTTGCATCTGTTGTTCAATATCTTCGATCAGCTTATCAAGCTTCTCGATGACCTGCTGTTCGCCATCCAGTGTTCGTTTGCCGGCGCGTCCCAAGTCGAGTCGGCGACTGACGTCCTTCATCAAGCGTGAGACTTCATCCAATGAATCGGTCTTGAGCGGTTGCATATCTGCGAGCATCAACTTACTGGTAACCGCATAACGGGTCGGAATCTCTGTTTCTCTTTCCATCAGTTTCTCGAGTTGCTGCAGACAGTCCTCTTTACGCAACAAATGATGGAAGCAGGCTCCGCGATAAAAAAGTAAGGAGGCTGGGTCGACAGAATTTTCCAGTGATAAGGCTTCTAAAAAGACAAGCGCTTCGTCGTACCAACGACGTTGAGCCAAACCGCGCCCGATCGCTAATCGCACAGTGTCCTGGGCCCAAGAGGGGAGTTCCGAATCCATCCAAGAGAGGTCTGGTATCTTCGCTAGATCTGTGGAGGGTTCCAGTGTTTTTAAGGCTTCGGTAACGCGTGGATCGATGGCAGCGAGCAGCGCTAGCAATCGATCGAGTGTGGCTGGACCAGGAGCGGGAACAGCCGGATCAACCCAGATAGATAAAATCTCAAGCTGTTTGTCCTCGGGGATCGAACGCGAAGTCATCCACTCGTCGATTTTATTTTCCAGTGCGGGAGCATCTGGCCACTGCCAGGTCGCTTTGCGTTGTAGTTTCCCAGTTTGATCGGCGGCCCATGAAAGCTGCGGAGGTGCCAAGATGCAGCTTAAAAACAATAGTGCCCGAAGCATCGAGATCGCAAGTCGATTTGACAAGGTTTTCAAGTTCATAACGCACTCTCCATCCAAATTCTTGCCCAATCAATTGTCTTGCGTCTATCGATTCAACTATATGCCCTAATTCTCTGCCCAGAGTACATTTAGCAATGTACATGTTTCGCATTGAAGCGATTGTTGCTTGTTGCGTAAGTGAATTGCCTTCTTGTGTTTTACTGGCCCGAATTGCGTTTCACCACAATTTCACGAGTGATCTGCTGCAATTTTTGTTGCCGTCCACCAAGCTCGCGGATTTGGTCCCGCATTTCACCTTGCTCGGACTGGCCAGTTGTATCTTCTTTCGTTCCCATAATCTCGGATAGCTTTGCGGTCCGAGTGTTGATACGCATCTGTAGTGTTCTCAGCAAACGCAGTTCGGCCAAAGCATCAACCAAGGGTTGCTGTTGAGTTCCACCGGGTGGCGGTGGCGGTGGAGGATTGCCGCTCGGATCTTTCTTTTTTTCCATATCCTTCTTGGCTGCCGATAGTGCTTCGATGATCTCAGAAAGTCCAGCTACGATTTCGCTCTCGATGGTTTGAGTCAGGGCACCGACATCAGAGGCTTCCAATTTTGCAGCAACGGTTTTCATGTCAGCAACGATTTGCTCGCCAGCTTCTGGAAACGCTAGGGATGTTCCTTCCTCTCGTAGAAGCAGAAGTGCACGTTCACCTTCTGCGATGATTTTATTCTCCGCTTGCGATATGTCGCCTACTCGCTGTTGCCAGGCCCGTTCGCGTTGATCGGCAGCGATTCGGTTGAGCTTCTCCGTTTCGTCGTTGACAGCTAATTGCAATTCGAGCATGCGTCGGAAACGAGCCTCAAGTTGGACTAAGGCACGCTCAATTTCTTCTTCTCGCAATTGACGTAGGATCTGCTCTAATTCCTCAACGGCCTGCCGCAATTCTTCCTCCGCTGCTTTTTGTTCGTTGATCGCTTCTTCTTTTTTAGCTTCTTCTAGCTTCTTTTTGGCTTCCTCCATCTTTCGTTTCGCCTGCTCTACTCTTTGCTGTGGAGTCGGAGGCGCTTGTTGTTTTTCTGGCTGTTTAGGAGCACCAGATTGCTGCGAGTTGTCCTGGGATTGTTGCTCACCTGGTGATGGCGGAGACTGCTGATTCTGTGGCTGCTGGTTCTGTGGCGACTGCGATGGCTTCGACGCATCGGATGATTTGGAAGAGTCTGATGGCTTGGATGATTCCGAAGGTTCGGAAGACTCAGATGGCTTTTTCTCGGAATCGCCATTCTTGGTCTCGCCCTCGGATGGTTTATTCTCGCTATCTTTGTCGGAGGCCTTCTCTGGCGTTTTGTTTTCAGTATCAGACGGTTTTTTGACGGGACCTTCTTGGGTAGGATCGTCGCCAGGCTTCATCTCTCCCTCTTGGGCTTCAGGTTCTTTGGACTCTGATTCAGATGGTGAAGATTCTTTACTCTTCGAATCCGATTCGGAGGGCTTGCTCTTTTCGCTAGATTCCTTGTTGTTATCTGAGCTGTTTTCTGACGAGTTTTTCTCGGTATCCGCCGATGGACTGTCTTGGGACTCTCCTTGCAGTTCTTTGGAAAGTTCTCCAGCCTTCTGTTCTAAATCAGCTTGATCTTGGGCGAGTTCCTTAGGTTGGTCTGCCGACTCGGTGCGCCCGCGCAGTGAACGTTGTTGTCGGTTGAGACGCTGAATCTCCTTGATCATCTCCTCGATTTTCTTCTTCTCTTCTTTAACGCGATCATCGCGATCTTCGCTCAGGAGAAGGTCGAGTAATTGCTTAAGGCTCTCTTTAGTCGCCTGCTGCTCTTCTATGGCCCGGCTAAACTGTTTGTTTTGAAGTAGCTTCGCAGCTTCTTTCAGTCTTGATTCGACCGATGACTCCTTACCTAGTTTTGATGCACGTTGTAAAAGCGAAGCGCGAATAGGGTTGCTATCGGATTCAATCGCAGAAAGCTTGATCAGCAAATTCTCTAGATCCGAAAACTGTTGCGCTAGACTATCTTGTTCTTCGGCCAGTGGCATTGATGGCTTGGAGGTACCAGAGGGTTGTTGTGACTCTCCGTTTGCTGAGGAGTTAGCACTGGATTGAGATTCTTCGGTAGAAGACTGTGCCCAAGCTGGAACTGCAGAAGTGCAAAATAGAGAGAAAACGATCGCAACTCCAACCCGAACAGAGAGTCGCGTCGGTATTTGGATGGATAAACTATTTTGAAGCGGCCAAATTGTCGTCATTACCGAGACCTTTGTATTACGGCTCAAACAGATCCAGCACTCGACGTTTCTGTTCCGATTTGGTTCGTTCCAGTAGTTCTTCTTGGCGTTGTAGCATCGCTCGAACCATATCTACTATCTCATTATAGGACTCGATGTCCAGCATATTCTTAAGGACGTTGGAAAGTTCATTGATGACGCTTGCAGTCAGTTGTGCGGATTCCTGGCATTTTGCTGGACCATCGGCGGAGTCTGCGGCAAGTCGAGAGAGGGAGTTAACGCTCTGTCGCAATTGCGGAAAGGACTTTTCGATCACAGCTTTTAGGGGCTCTTGTAAGCGAATCTCCAATCTTTCACGACGATCCGCGCTGTCTATTCGATTATGCACCAATTCATCGCGAATCTGTGTAATTTCCGCGAGAATCCCCCCCACTTCATCGAAGGACTTGTCTGTTTGTACGGAAGCCTGCTGAATGAATAAGGTTTGACGGCGACGAGCGGTTTGTACGGCTTCGTCCTTTCTCGTATCCGAGGAGTCTTCTGGTGTGGTATCTGCATCATCGCCGCCTGAGCCTAAAGATGGATCAGAGGTCGATAACTCTGTTTTTTCCCATGGCGAAGTTTCAATTTTGCCGAATAACGTTTGTAGTTCCAGCATTTCCTGGATGACTTGCTCGAGTCTCCCGCGTAGTCCGATTTCCCTTTTCTCTAGAGAGATGAGCAATTGCTCTGGGGTTACTACGGTCAATTGAATCGGCTCGCCAAGACCAATATGCGGTTCCGGTTTCAGGTCGTATCGATCCTGCGCGGTGATCGCTAGTCCCACTGTCGAGTTAAGTGGTACTGTCAGTTTCCCGTCATCGACTAATTGTTGCAGATCCAAAGTCGTTTCGACTTCGCCGTTCAGGGACACAGGAACATCCTGTTCTATTTTGCCCGTTTCCACCGATCCGAATTCAAGCCAGCTGCGGTTTAGGTCGTGGTCATCGGTGATTTTTCCGCGAATAGGTAAATAGGCGTTGGGGGTTATTTCTGTTCCAATCCCAGCGAGTCGCGTATTGAGCATTGGAATGGCGTCAAACAACGTACCGATTTGGTAACGTTGCACCTGAGCACCTGGAAGTCCCTGTGCATCGTACGGAAGGCACTCAATGACAATGTTGCCGTTGCAAGTTGGCAGAGGAATGCGAAAAGTGTTTCCTTCCACTTTGACGCTTTGGATAACCAGCTCGGTTCCGGTTGCTTTGTCGCTTTCTCGAATGACATATTCAACCGATGAAAGTTTCGAAGAACTCGATCCAATTAGGACACCTTGAGTTCCTTCCGGTAGTTGCAGCCCTGAGCGATATTCGAGAGTCTCGCTTCCCCAACGTCCAGTTTGCTCATCATAGAGATAGCGTGGATAATTGCATTCCACTTTCATGCGATCGATGACAGCTGGATCGATCACGTTGATGTGGTAATCTCTGAGCCTGAAGTCATTTCCTAAGACATCGATGGTCATTGACTCGGACATGCCCTCGATGGGTGGACCTTCGAGCAAAAATAATTGCCAACCATCAGGCCCGCCATTGACCCGGCGAAGTGCAGTCTGACCTCGCTGTCCATCGGTCATTCGAAATGCAACAGTGCAAATTTCAGGAACGACAGGAAATGTCGTATCAGCACCAATTCGCAACACGCCCGAGCTTCCTCTCGGAACGGAGAGTGTGTTGTCAGAAAATTGAATTAATTGCTTTCGTGCTGCTGTTTCTCCGCTGAAACTTGGCAACACCAGCTGTAATCCTTCGCTTCTTAAATTGGTCTGTCTTGGCCAGGGAGTTTCCGAAAGTGCAAACAAGCGTTGGCACGCCAATGAGAACCAGGAAGGGAAATTAAATAGGCTGTACGCAGTCGCTCCAAGTAGAAGTAGAGCGAGTAGTGCTTTGGCGAGGAGTGGGCCCCAGCGAAATAGAGGAGCGATTTGTAAGCTTGACGCTTCCTTTTCTGCATCCGAGATAACGCCGGCTAACATTCCACGATAGAGATCCGCTGGCGCATCTTCAGGAATGGGTTTGCCTGCTAACTCGACTGCTGTTATCAGTTTTCCAGCCAGCTGCGGATACTTGCGTTCTAATAGAACTGCCGCAGAGGAATCGGCTACCCGACGTCGCAACCTGAGCCAACCAACGCGTATCAGAATCGCGATGAGGCCAGCGATAACAATAGCTAGAGCCACGCCTCGAACAGCTCGTGGCATTTCGGTGCTACCCAAGCGAATGGGGAGATAGTCAGCGGAGACAATTAACCAAAAGAGTAACAAGAACCAAATCAGAGCGAGAGCAATCGTCTCTGCGCCTACGTAATACCGAATCCCACGGCGAACTTGGTTCAACCGTTCGGAGATAATCGGACTTGGTGAAGGCGATGGATTTGGATTCATGGAATATCGTGGTTATCTAAGCGAGCTTATTGAGACGGCGCAGCAGCCACTCCAGTGACAATGCACCACCGATAAGCGTCATCAAGGCGGTCATCAAACGGCGTTGGAAATCTTGGTCGGGTGAACCGACAATTTTATTTACTTGATCCTGTGGCTTTATAGCGGCAGCGAGTTGCGTTGTGTTATTGGATTGAGAAACCGCTTCGGAGAGTTCCTTAAAATAAACACCGCCTGTTTTGCCCGTTAATTCGGTCAGCATTGCATCATTGCGCTGAGGTTGTTGAACTTCCCGAGCTGGAACCCGAGCCAAAACTTGTTGCGTTAAGATTTCTTGTTTCGCAAGACTACCCAGGGCGAGTTGGATATCAAACAATCCCTCTTCGGTGCAGATGAATTGCCCAACATAAACTCCAGGCTGTCCGACATCTTGCAGCAATCGCAAATTAATTGTAAGCGACTTGCCCGAAGGATTGGTCAGGCGAGCTTTCACTTCGGGATCATCAAGTGGTTCAAATTTTTCATTCTTTAGCACTGCCCGCACTGAGACTTGTTCGCCGACGAAGGCTTGCTCTTTATCTAGCAATAAAATACCTCGATCCGAATCTCGCAAGAGTCTCCCTTGCGAGATCCATCGAACCAGTTTGGTGTAATACGATTCAAAGTAAGCGTCCGATAGTTCGCGCACTCGCCACATTTCCCCAGAACCTTGGAAGACAACGCGTCCAGCACCGTAAAACTGGCTTGCTAGATAGATAGGTTGTTGCCCGCCACGACTTGTCGTTGGGTCGGAAAACGTAGCGATGGTTTTTGCACCGGGCTTAGGTTCGTAGCATGCAAAGTAACTAAAAACACCGCTAAATCGCTGCCATGCAGCTTCACTAGTAGCTCGATCGTTTTCTAACCAAAGGAAGTCATTCTGCAACGCATCATCAACGAATTCCAGACTCCAGGATTTGTCCGATTCAAAGCGGCCACTGGTCAGTCGGGTTCCACGAGGATCTAAGACGACTGGCGATAGACCGCGAAGCAAAGTGACACGAGAATCCGAACCCGCAAAACTGCTCCATTTAGGAGTTGCCACTGGACCGGCGATAAGCAACAAACCCCCAGCTTGATTGCTGACCCATTTTTCAAGCAACTGGATTTGGTTTTCGGTGAGCTGTAGCCAATCGGTATCAAAAGAAAGTACAGCATCGTATTTGAGCATCTCTTCCCAGGTGCTGGGGAATGAATCAAGTATTTCAGTCGCCTCTTGAGACATACCTGGCCTTCCAGACTGTAGATACAAATGCGATTCGATATCGCGGTCGCGGAAAAGTAGGTTGCGGACGAACTGGAATTCACGCGTAGGACCTGAGGAAACAAGAAGGACTCGATTTCGCCGCTCGATCACTTGTACTTCGCGAGATTGGCTGTTGTCTTTCTCATTAAAATCTGCCTTGGGTGGCAAAATACTGACCTCATAAATCCATTTGCCAACTTCTTTGGGTTGTATTTCGAAAGCTACGGAGGCGTATTGATCATCAGCTGGAAGTGTGATGGGCTTTTCATCTTCGCTAGACCAGGGTGCGTTGGCCGACGCCGCGGATCGTTTACGTAGGCGAGCGACACCTTTCTCGTTTGCCATTCCGTTAGCTTGCACGACCGCTGATAACGTGAAGGCATCACCGGGATAAACTCGCTTGGGGACTTCGACTTCAACCAGACGTAGGTTAGGTGGCATGCGATCCGAACCCATGCCGATTGCGTGGATCTTAATCTCGAGTCCCTGCGCAGTTACTGCGGCGGCAGTCGGTTCCAATCCCGCGTTGTTTCGTCCATCGGTTACCAGAATGACCGCCGATAAAGCTGAGCCACGTTCTTGATCTAGCAACGACTTAATCGCATCACCAAGACGCGTCTCTACTCCATCTGCGGCTAGGCGTTGTTTTAGATCTTCGGGGCGATCTTCGGGAAGTTTCTGGTCTTGTACAGCAGGGGTGGATGGTTGTGCTTGCCAAGTCCCACGCTTCCACAACTCAGCGACAGGGAGTTCAGGAACTCGAACCAAAGCGACGGAGAAAAAGACGATCCCCGAAATTGCGGTGACAATCGAAGTGAGATACCAGTAGCCAACGGTGTCTTGATTCCATCGCCGCAATTTGCCGCCATATCCGAGGATAAATGAGAGAAGGGCAATGGCCCCAAGTACCGTTGCGATCCACGCAAGCAGTCGAACTGTACCAATGGCGGAAGAGTCGATTAAAACGCCGGCATCGGTCTTTGACTTCTCGTCGTCACGAGAAAGCTGAGCGACTTGAATGGGGCGTGATGCAGAGTCGAAGCGATAAATGACGACTTGATGCTGCTTCCGAAGGCTCGGAAGAAGTTGGCCGTTTTGAAGTTCCTCAAGAAGACTCTCGATACGAGATAGCGGCGTCTCTGTAGGTGTCTCCGGCAATTTCGAAGGTAGAGTCATGCTCAAGCTGGTGTCGACCAGAAGCGCGACGCGTGATGGATTCACTTCTCGAATGTCGGTACGCTTTTGCAATTGGAAAAAAAAGATGATGATTCCAACAAGGGCTGTTAATCGCAGAAGCAGCAGTCCCCAACCGAGCGCTTTAGGTAACTCGCGTGTGTCGCGGCGATACCAAATGGTGAAGTAAGAAAATAATGCAAAGATCACCAAGGCGATCAATGCCCATTGCCACCACTGCTCGATACTTTGCAGGCGCGCGAATTGATAGAGGACCTCGCTCTGGCCGAGCGATGGTACAAAAACAGTTGGCAACGATTCCAAATCTGTGAGCGGGATCATACTTTCGCGGCTCCCGACTTCAATGGTGGATGGAAGCTCGCTGCGTATGCCAGTGCTTGCTCAGCGATGAGCAGTGCGATCAACAAGCCCATCAAGAGAGTATCTCGATTGACTAAGCCAGAAGCGACAATACTGCTGGAGATGGTGTCTGCAAAGCGATGACGTACTTTTACTGGTCGCAGTGCGGAGATCAGCGCAGATGTCGTTGGTTTGGCTAAATCCCCCTCGGATGCTGGTGCATAAAACGCTCTGTTATTAACTTCGGGGTTACCGGTGATGTCTGTCTTCCATGCTTCGATTAATCCAGGGGACAAAAGTCGATGAACGAGTTCTTCCGAGAGATCGCTTCCGTAAGCTGACAAGGTTGCCGTCCCAAGATTGCCAACTTGGCCACTTCTCTCTTTAGATGTGTTAGGTGCTAGTGGCATTTTAAGTGGAATTTTGTTTTCCGAGGCTCCCGTGGGGATTAGAAATTCAATTTCTGGCAGGTACCGCTGTAAGGAGACTTCTTCTTTCCAGGACGAACCGACTGGTTCACCTACAACGGGGCGACGAAAGCTTCCGAGATATCCGACACTGCGAAGGGCGAACACGACAAATGTTGGATGTTGAGCCCAGGTTGACCAATTCGGCACAAGGCTTGTGAAGACTGTCAGTACTCGCCCCTGGCCGAATGGCTTGTCGACGATCAGCGGTTCACCGGTGCGAACCTTCGCTGCGATTTGAGTGGCGTTGCGAGTTTTAGATGATGTATTGAGAGGGTCAGTATTACTTTCTTTGGGCAGGTTCGAGGATGTAGCTAACGTCTTTCTAAACCGTTGAACGCGTACTAATTGAAAAGGCGAGCCTGCCGAG
Source organism: Planctomycetota bacterium (assembly GCA_041178745.1). GTDB lineage: Bacteria > Planctomycetota > Planctomycetia > Pirellulales > Pirellulaceae > JAFLCP01. Next base: position 10,421 of record JBEGUT010000065.1, read on the forward strand.
GTGGATGGTCCCCAGAGCGGATGGTCGTTGGCGACGAGATCCGCGAGATCTTCATCGGCCGGGGCGGCCGGTAGAAGTTGGGTATCGTCGATTTCGTACGGAACAAGACCTTCACCGTTGCGGTAAAGCGTCTTATTGAAAAAGTTTTTGTCGGTGTTATCTCCCACAAACAAGCAAAGCCCACCACCTGCTTCGCAAAAACGCTCCAGGCTGGCGATGGCTTGGTCATCCAAGCGTGGAATATCAAGTAAGAAGATGGCAGAGTAGTTTAAAAGTGTTTCAGGAGCTTCATCTCGAAGAAACGATTCGTTACGAATGTCGATCGTAAGTCCGGTGCGAGCATTGGTTCCAGGATTAAGTGCAGCTTCAAGGAAAAAAGCATTGGTCCGTTTGGCGTCACCATCGATGACTAAAACCTTTTGTCCTTCTGTAAGTGGCAGCGTACAGGTGCGGGCGTTGTCGGTCGGGACTGAATCATCGGGAAGTCGAACTTCAATAACATGTTGACCAGGCGAATTAATGAGAACTTGAAAACGTCGCATCACGACTTCGCCGGGATCGAGTTCATCGATAACTTCAGGTGGCAATTCCGTGATCGTTCCTGAATAGGCTTTATCGGATACGGGTCGAACTTGCCCGGCGGCATATTCGATCGTTCGTGGTTTTAGCAGTACGTTACGAGCCGACTGCGACCCATAGTTACGTACTTGGACTTCGATGAACAATGGAACTCCAGCGGCCCATACCTCTTGTTCGGGTTGAAGGCTCGTAATTGCTAGGTTTTCATGCTCAGTGCGGACGCAATCGATCAGCTGGATATCGGCACCGGTGGCCGATAATGGTTGCATCGCTGCACGAATTTCCTCCGGACGCTCCCACTGGTTTTTGCGAAAATCGCTAACGAGATAAATGTTCGCTTGTTCTCCGCGAGAGCTTTCCAAGAGGGGACGGATCATCTGCAGTGCGGCGAGTGGGGATAGTTCGAGACCGGTGGGTTGAGTCGCTTTAAGGCGATCAAGAAACTTGTCTGCTGTCGTCGGAATCGATGTGGCCATGAAGTCAGCAGCTGCGTTGGTAGTACCCAAGCCATCAGTATTACTGCGACCACTGCGGCTCCAGCGTACCAAGGTCAGCCGATGTTCTCCGTTGTCTCGAGCGGATTGCTTGACCAAGGCATCAACGGCTTGCAGGGCAGAGTCGTACGCCGTCTCGCCTTG